>CACXES010000140.1 GCA_902766745.1 uncultured Ruminococcus sp. | reverse complement strand
CGGCAAGTTCTGCGGTGAAGCGTGGGACGCTATCAGCAGATATGTGTATTCGGCTTTGCAGGGCGGTTCGATCATGCGCAACTGGACAAATGATGATCGTATGATGATCGCCTGCTGCAATGACGGTACAAGACCTGTTATATTCAAGATTGAGCGTATCGACATTCCCGAAACCGCTGAGGAGGAAGAATGGCTCTCTAAGCAGGATTTCAGGAACAGTGCTGATGATGCTTATACAGGGTAGAAGACCTTGAACGAACGGACGCTCAAAGCCAGAAAGTCTGACAAATAATAAAACGAAAAGGGCGGCACAAACCGTCCTTTTTTCCGTTATTTCTGTGTAAGACCATAAACGATGACAGCAAACCTATATTTTAAAATCATAACGGAGCATTCAAAAAAAAGAGGCTATCAAAAAGACAGCCTCTTTTTGGCGCTGAAAAAATATTTTCAGCTTAATTAACTTATGTTGTTTTTATCCCAAAAAATGAAGTACATACTCGGATTCGGCGTGTTTTCGTATTTTCTTCGTAATTTTTACGATTTTTGACTTTCGTAAAACATTTTTAAGGCTTATTTCTGACGAACAAATGCCTGAAATTTACGAAAAATCGAGGTTTTTGAACTTCTGAAACTACGTAAATACGTGGGCTTTTAATCCAGCGACTTCATCGTCGGGAAGAATAACCTAATTTGCCCAAATATCTTTATAACTCGTCATAGCCCTATTTTACGTTAATCCACTAATGTCTCTGTTTTTATAATTCTACATAAATCTTTATGAGTAGCCTATAATCAGTCGCAATTTGGTCGCAAAGTCGCAAATCCCTAAGCTTTCGCCTGACCTTCTTTTAAGCTTTTAAAATAGTCTTCAAAGTTTATCATTTCTGTTTTCTTCAAATCCTTGGTAGCCTCAGCATAGATATCCATTGTTGTTTGCGCATCTGCATGACCAAGTATTTCCTGCATGGCTTTAATATTAACACCAGCCTCGCACATCCTCGTAGTAAAGGTATGTCTCAAAGAATGATTGCTGAACTTGGGAAGGATTGTTACATCCTCATCGTGGTTATTATCAAGCAACTCAAAATTGCAGTCACGGATTATCCTTCTCAGCGCTTTGTTGAGTGTTCCCTGATGCTGAACGTTTCCAAAGCGATTGACAAAGATAAAGCCACGATAGCCGTCAACAACTGCTTTACTATTCAGACCGCATTCTTCTTGATAGTCCTTTTCCATAATAAATGCTTCTTTGACTTTAGGAAGCATGGGAATTACTCTTTCTCCCGCTTTTGTTTTAGTGGTATTGATTGCGAAAGTGCAGCGTTCTTCATTTCTCTTGTCATAGTATACCAAGGTGTGATTTACGCTTATTGTTTCATCCTCCAAATCAATATCGCACCATCTAAGACCTGTTATTTCTCCTACACGCATCCCAGTATACAACATTATGATAAATATAGGATACCACCTGTGATACTGTCCTTGCTTACTAAGAAAAGCCTCAAATAATTCTTGCTCTTTGACAGTTAGGGCTCTTCTTCTTTCTGTTTCAAAATTACGTGCCTTTTTTAGCTCTTTTAGTGCATTATCAGACGGATTATACCTAAGATAATCATCTTCAACACCAAGTTCCAAAACCTGATGCAGAACAGTATGTATGCTGTCAATAGTGTTAACTTGTATATGCCTTTCCTCTGCAAGATAATTATAGAAGCCTCTTACATCAGAGCGTTTCAAGTCAACAAGCTTATTTTTACCAAAATCCGGCTCGACAAACTGAGTAAACAAATACTTGTAATTTGAAAAAGTGTTATCCTTTAAGCCACGTTTAAGCTGTACCCAACTGTTATATAGATCATTAATCGTAAGATTTTTTTTGTCACCTCTGACGCCATCGAGAATATCACGAAGCACATCTAATTCCTTTTCTCTTAACTCATCAAGGGAAACAGCGCTAATTGAGTGCCTTCCGCCACGCTTATCTCTCCATTTAAACTCATATGTACCACAAGTTCTCTGATACTCACCTTCTTTTAAAACTCTGCCATTTTTATCTTTTCTTCTTGTATTAATCATATTTATCCTCCTGTCATAATGACAAGGAGATAGCACCTAATGTAATTATATATTAGGTGCATCTCAAAGTCAAGTTTTTTTAGACCGAATAAGTTTTTGTGAGATATGCTTCAAAAGCCTGTCTTTTTATCAATCTCTTGCTGCCAACCCACAAAACAAATGTACAGTGCTCATCATCGGTTATGCTCCTAAGCTTATTAATTCCAATGTTAAAGTACTTCGATGCTTCGTTAAGCGTAAGGTTAGCCTTTTCCCAGATAGGCACTTCCGACTTCTTTTCGTTCATCGCATTCACCTCGCTTTCGATTTACTATGACTATTCCGTTTAT
>CACXES010000139.1 GCA_902766745.1 uncultured Ruminococcus sp. | reverse complement strand
GACTTAATTTTGCCGTCTGTCAATTCCAAAAGCTTTGAAATATAGTTTTCAAGCGCATGATATCCTTCCGGTGTTGAAGGCGGAGCAATGTCCGGATCCTCCGCTTTCCCCTTGTAAAGCGGGTTGCCCGAACTACACAGGAACATATAATCCATGTCATACCTTGAAATCAGACTCAGAAGCTTTTTATGCATCGGCGTTAAAGAATATTCTCCCTCTTTGGTTTCAAACGACGACCAGTAAAAATCCTCACCTCTGATATTTCCGATTCCTGCCCTTGAGATAAGTTCGAAATTGGCGTCGGGCGTACCTCTGCCTCGACTTATATGTGTTGACACACCCATCCTTTTGTTATTGGGAATATCGGATGTGATATTTGACAAGGTGTAGGGAATCTCCGCAGCAGATGTGCTAGTCCCGTCCGTTACGCTTACCCTTAATTTCATTTTCCCGTAATACTTTTTATTAATTGCTACCTCTTTTGTCAGTTCCCCGGCAGAACCGATTAAAATACTTTCAGATAAGCTCCAAACCTCTTCTTCGTTAGAGTTTACAGCCCGGTAGTTTACATGATATTCACCTGCATCTCCTGCAAACCTGATATCAAAAACCGGCATATCATCCGAAAAAAAGTTATTGCCTATACTGCCCGATTTTGCCATTGCCGAAATCTCAACATATTGTGCTGCAAAAACACAATCCGAAGCAAATCTGACAAATAGCATTGCAAGTATTAATAAAAAGCTGATTTTCCTACACCTTGTCTTGTTCATTTTAATTTACCTTTCATCACTGTTTAATTTCTGCCAATTACTAAGTTGTCTGCATACGGAACTGCAAATTCAATATTTTTCCACAAGAACACCTTGACAATCGGATTGTTAAGTCCCTCCGGCATAGTGAATGTCTTTGTCAGAGCATTTCCGTCTACGCTTCCGCTCAATGCAGAGTCAGCAAAGTTAACAGCCTCCAAGGTTTCTCCGTTATCGGAATATATGGCATAAATCAGATAAGCAGTCTTGCTTTCGTCCCCGGTAGGATTGTATATCTTGACGGAAGCCGTATAATTCTCACCTGCAATAAGATCGTTTGCATTTTTAATCTCAACTGAGCTGCTGTTAAATAGTCCAAATTCCTTTATACTTATATCAGCAGAAGGAACAGGAGTGAAGGTATATATGTATTCGTCACTTCCATACATAACCTTAAATGTATATTCGCTTGAAGGCAAAAATTGATTCCACATAAACTTGTATTCATTTCCACCTAAGGCTTCGGGAGTAACACTAACCTCACTGCCGTTCCCCGACAATGTCGCGGTAATATTCTCTGTTGTCGGATCCTCCGCAAACGTGAGCGACATACCGATCATACTATTTTCGGGCGATACGGACGGAATAACCTTTATCCCGTCTACCGTAATGCCTCTTGCTTTTTTAACCGCATTGACCGGTGTCGTATAGCTGATATTCAAATCATCCAAATATACCTTTGATGTGGTGGCAGAATCATACAGTTGAAACATAATAGCCTGAATCGTCTTAACATTGCTGTTTGGAGAATTTACCTTTTCGGATGTGTGGATTACACTCATTGGATCCGAAGCCTTTGAACCGCCCTTTTTAATTGTATAAACGACCAAAGGGCGGTTAGTGACGTCCACTTCATATGTGGCATCTACCTGATACCATATTCCGCTTTCATACGCCGTATCTGTCAAAACATCGTAGTTTGGGTCAGCACCCCACCAGCCGGCACCTGTTTTATAACAAATACCCTTTCCTTTCCATAATCCGAATACCGGACCTGCACCTGCGTCAGCGTAGCTACTCGGAAAGTTTGTTGTATCACTGTCGATATACTGAACAAAACCGTTACCGGCAGATCCTGTTACCGACTCTAAATTTGTCTTTACTTTATAGCTTAAGTTTAAGGTATACTCCTTTGGCATATTCGGCAAATCGAACTCCACCGTCTTTGTTTTATCTCCATCAGTTGAAACTGAATCATTAAACATCAGCACATTATTTTCGGCATCATCAGGGTCAGCTACACCGACTACATCTCCCGTCCATGTATTACCCAAGTATTTAAATCCGGTCGGCCAGGTTTCATCGCTCTGCGTAACGTTCGTCCAATCGAAAGTATCAGTCTTAGAAAAATCTTCAGTCCATACATCTACTGTCTTTTCCGCAGTAGGTGCATTGAAGAAAATGTTTTGAGTTAAGTCATCGGCGAATAAATTCATAAGCAATGTATCTTGCGGAAAAACAACTTGATATTCGGCGCCTGATTTAAGCGCGCCTGTAAAATCAAGCTGTAATGTTGACATTGTCGGCTGTGTAACAGTCGCGTTAATCGCATTCGCAGAACCGACCTCTATAATTTGCGCCGTTGTAACATTGTCGCTTAATTTTGAAATTGTGCCCGCAAAGTCAACAAAAATCTTGTTGCTTCCCACTCTTACCCTTGTATTTTCGGAGCCTAACGCATTTTTAGAGGCAAATGTAACATTATCAAGCCAAATTTCAGAATTACTTCCACCCTTCAAAGTATTATTTATAAAGATATAATTTATACCTTCAAGTCCTGCACTGTTATTTTCGCTAACAGTATGCATATCCTCACCATCGGTATATGCAAGAATAGTGCGCTTGTCCAAATCAATAACAAAGTCAACTCTCGCCCATTTATTCTGTGGTGTTAATGTGTGTGCATATGGCGATTGCCACTGATTAAATCCCCAGCCCCCTGTGCCGGGACCCGTTACCGCCATTTGCTGCATTTTTGCAGCCTTGCCATCCCACATATTAATGTACTGATACTGATCAGTCGTAGTCATCTTAACGTCATAGCTGAAAACAGCTACACCGGAACTGACCATATCTAAGGAGAACTGAGGTGCCAAGCTAAGATCAACATCTGTACCGTCAGTGTAGCCATGCAAAATGTTACCTCTCGCTTCATCTCCTGCAACAACCTCATATGAAGCAGGCTTAGACATAGATTTGATAGAAACATCCGCAAGGCTGTTAAAATCATTTCGATAAAACACCTTTTCATTGGTTGCAAAAACAGGCATGGCAAGCTGCGACAATATCAATATTGCTCCCAACAACAAACATAACAATTTTTTCATAAAAAACACTCCTTATATTTATTTATTTATTTTTATGTCGTTTGCAAAATAAGAAAAAACAATCAAAAAAGTTACCCGTATTTCTGCGTTTCCACATTTTGCAAGCGTCCATTAATTATTTTGACAAGTATAATTTATAAAACTCCGGAATGGAGTTAGCACCGCTGCCTACACCGCCTCCGTATTCTATCCAACCGCGTCTTCCTCCACCGTCATCGTCATTTATAAGTAACGAGAAGTATATTTCGCTGTCCTTTTTGATCCGCGGCACTTCAACGGCCGTTTTTGCCCAGGGAATTTTTACTTCATAAAATGTCTTATCACCTTGTCTTATTACCTTTGCCTCACCGTCTGTGTAAAGCGTCTGAGCCGCTTCTCCGCCAAAACCGCCGATGTTGCCTTCCTGAGCATTTCTGTATATGTATGTTTCTCCGTCGGGGCACAGACCTACGCCGTAATTTGTACCGTTTATCGAATTGATATCAAACCCTAACGCAAATTGGATACTGTCACCCCTCCACATAGCGTTATAATTATTAGGCTGGCTGAAAATGTTATCCGTTACTTCTGCCGATAAATATAAATTTTCCATATCGTATTTCAAATTTACTTTTCCGCTTAAGTCGGAAGCTCCTGTCCACCCGGATATATTTCTTATCTGCGATTCTTTGTTAAGGTACAGCGTGTCACTGTCATCCTTCCAGTCACTCAAGTCACCGTCAATCTTCGGCTTCTCATTTGTGAACTTTGCGCAGGTATAATTAAATTTTTCATCAATGCTCGCGCTGTCTTCGCTGCTGAAATCAATCAAAGCGCAGAATTCGCTCAATTCCGAAATATTGGACATACTCTGCATCGGAATTCTGATTTGCCTTGTTTCATTCGGAGCAATGACAGGCAGCTTCCTTTTTTTAATCTTATTCGGCAAAGATACGGTTCCGTCTATCGGCTTATCTATTCTGATATTTTTAACATCGAAAACCGCATCCCATTTCTGGGTATTCGTATCGATCCTCTCTATTCGGAAGTTATCTATCTTTCCCGACGGCATATACTTGATATTAACGGTAGTATCTAAATATACCTTATTTTCATTAACAACCTTAATATTGCATTTTCCGTCCGTATTAGTTTCATTTCCTATGAAATGCAAGGTTGCCTTGCCGTTAACAAATTCGCCGCATTCAATACTCTTTACGCTGCTTAGTGTATCGCAAACCACTTTGCCCTCAAAGCCCGTCGGTGCGTTAATCGTAAAATTATACACTCCGTTTATCGGCATATTGATATTTAAGTCATCGGTAGCAAACTCTCCTTCACAAACCTTTACTTCATCGAAATTTCCGATAACATAAGTTATCTCATCCTCTTTTAGCGTAAACGAAAATGTTCCGTCGACTCCGTTTATTATCTTTTCGTTTCCGTAAATATCAGAAACTGTTACAGACTCAACCCCCAAATTCAAACCAACATTATCCTCTTTGGTATCAAGAACACCGAGCATCAAAACATCCCTGTTCATTCTGTCCCTGAACCTATAACCAAATTGATTGCTTTCATCGATGCCTTCAATGTTTTCAACAAAGCTGCCCTCTGCCATAAGATTATTCCAGTAAGCAAAAGAACAATATGCCGGCTTTCCTAAGCAGGGAACCTCCGCACCCGCGTAGTTGTATTCCTGACAAATACCAAAGCTTGCCTCAAGCTTAGACGTCCTTTTGTATTCCGGATAATCGAACATAGTGTAGTTATAAATAACCTCCGCCAAATTATTCGCCATCGAATATGCTTGTGCCCTGACAGCTCTTGCAGCTTGCTTTTCGAGATTACCGTCCACCATCGCATCTGCCCAACCAAGCTCTGTAAACATGAGCGGAACATCGCTTCCGTATCCCTTTTTTTCAATTAAGTCCTTACTGTCACGGATAAACGAAATACCTTCTCCGCCTTCGAACATTGCACCGGACAAAGAATATGGGTGAAGCGAAATATAATCAAAGCACTTATCACCATTCATATCGATAAGCATATTTTCCATAGTTCCCGTATTATATAAGCCCCATCTATCCTCACAGATTGCAACAATTTTAACTTCGGGATCAACCTCCTTTGCGGCCTTGTATATACGCCTGCAAAGCTCGGCATATACATCCGTTCTGCTCGAAAAGCCTGCGCTCATTGAGTTGCTATGCCATTCGTTCCATACTTCAATGTAATTAACCTTACCCTTTTCCTTTTTCAGCATTTCTCTGATAAAGTTTTCAAGACCCAAATACCCCTCCTCGGTTGACGGCGGAGCGGTACCCAACCCCGATTTATCCGCAACGTAATACGGATTGCCCGCGCCGCACAGGAAAAGATAATCGATGTCATATTCATCAAAACAATCAACTGTTGCCTGGTCAAACTCCGATGGCTGATAAACATTTTTTACTTTCTCGAAATTGTACCAGTTTAAATCCTCGCCGCGGTAAGTTCCGATTCCTGCACGGCTCATCAAAATTGCGGTTTCTCTTGCACCTCCGCGCCCCCTGTTTACATGGGCACTTATTCCGATTCTTCGGTTTTTGGGTGTATTTTTTGTATTATTCGAAACAGTGTATTCGATGTTCTTGACCGAATCATCGCAAGACACTGTCAAAACCATTCCGCCATATATCTTTTCCGAAATACTTACTTTATCTAAATATGTTCCGTTGGCTTTAAGCTCTATATCCCGGGTATGTTCAAACACCTGCAATCCGTCATTTGTTTTCGCGGTATAATTTACTTTTACACGTCTGTCCCTTGGCAGTCTGTTCACAAATTCAACATCAAATTCAGGTAATTCGTCTGCGTAAAAATTATTACCGATGATACTGTCTTTGGTGCATGCCGAAATCTTAACATCATCAAATCCGTTGCACTCGCTCACATCTTCTCTGAAGAACTTAACATTATCGATATACGTTCCGTTGTTTGTGAATTGAGAAACCTCCTGTCTGAAAACCACGCCTTTTATGTCTTCAACCTCATCGAACAACTTATATGTACCGATACTTTCCCCGTTTATAATATACTTTATCTCTCCCAAATCGGTATCTATCCATATCTCGATATCATACCATTTATTGATATCAAAGTCTGTGAACGAATCGACCCGCTCCATCCATTCGGACGATGTATTTAAGGTATATTTCTTAATTGAGCTGTCAAATCTCAATCCTATGTAATTATTCTTCCAATCATCTATACCGTTTGACGCTTGCCCAATAATACGAAAAAACGAATTGTTCTCATAGCTGTTTTTAAGCATACTGAGCGAGAAGCAATATCTTCCCTTCGGCAACGGGTCATCAAAAAATTTTCCGATGTACTGATGTCCGCCGCCAAAGCCAAGCTTTAATGACTTTTTGTGCGCATCATCATAGCTTTCAGTTGCAGTGGACGGAAGGGACGAGTCAAAAGACGAAATGGCATTTCCGTCAAAATCATCTTGTGCATAGATAAAATCTTTTGTATTTCCTGATGCCTGTCCCACAGCAAATGATTCTATATTAAATAATCCCAAAGACAATAATAAAATTAAAAATAAATCAATTAGTTTTCTGTACAAAGCCATTCTCCTTTCATACTCAACATACAGTCATTATATCACTTGAATTTCCACTCGTATATATCAATATTGACTTAAAACATTAACTATAATGACTATTCGAAATATAGAAATCAGTAATACTATTTAAATAATGTCAATTTTCTTAAGAAGCCTCTGGATCAAATTGCCTCCGGCGCACATATATAAAGCTCACAATTTAGGTAAGCAGTTTTAATTTTGACACAAAATATCCATTACTTTTCTTCTTTTTGTTACTAAACAATGTCATACTGCCCCTATATCACGTTGTAAAAAGTTTTCGCCCGACAACGGCGAAGGAATACAGATTAGCACAGGTGAAAATATCCGGTTTGCACCGCTACCTAATTAATTGTGTCCAAAAAAGCTTGTTCAGGGCGTGACACTACTCAAATAATTAGTTGTTTTTCGGTAGTTGTCAATACTGTTAATATAATCGGTCAATCTCCTTATATTACATTCATATCTTATGTGTTATAATTAAGATATGGAGGTATAAAATATGAACTATAAAGAATATTTAACAAGTGATATATTACCATTTTGGATAAACAACGCAATTGATGATAATTTCGGCGGAATATTTACCTGCCTCGACGAAGTAGGCAATATTTATGGAGAAGAAAAAAGCGTTTGGTTTCAAGGCAGAGCATTATGGGCTTTCTCAAAAGCATACAACATCATAGAACAAAACCCGTTATATTTAGAAACTGCAAAGAAGATATACAATTTTCTGCCATTTTGTTCCGATATTGATGAGAGAATGTTTTTTACTGTAACAAGAGACGGAAAACCTATTCAAAAGAGAAGATATTTCTTTAGCGAGACATTTGCAGCAATAGGATGTGCTGAATACTATGTTGCGACACATGATAAAAATGCTTGGAATAAAGCGGAAAAATATTTTGACATTGCATATAATCTTTTCAAAAATCCCAATCTGACAGTTCCGAAATTCAATCCGGAAAACGCACCTTATAAATCACTTTCGCCTGTTATGATAATGCTATCAACAGCGCAAGTTATGAGAAGTGTTGATAAGGATAAATATGCTCCGATTGTATCCGAAATACTGCAAGAATTATTAAACGGTGGATATTTAAGAGAAGATGCACTTTTAGAGCATGTTTCAACAACGGGAAATCCTGTAAATACACCGACCGGAAGAATAGTAAACCCCGGCCATTCATTAGAATGTGCATGGTTTCTAATGAGCGAAGGATTATATCTAAAGGACAGAAAAATCATAGAACAATCAACAAAGATAATTGACTTTTCTATGAAACGTGGATTTGATAATGGTGGAATAATAGCTTTTACCGATGTTTGTGGAATGCCACCTGTTGCACTTGAATGGGATATGAAGCTATGGTGGCCTCAATGTGAAGCAATGATTGCAAACAAGCTCGCTTATGAAATTACAAACATTTCAAAGTATAAAAATAATTTTGACACTCTTGAAGAGTATGCATTCTCACATTTTGCCGACAGAAAAAACGGCGAATGGTACGGTTATTTACACTATGACGGCACTGTATCTACCACACTCAAAGGAAACATGTTTAAAGGGCCATTTCATATTCCGAGAATGATAATGATTATGGCAAATACAGAAAAATATTTTCAAATATAAATTAAACCCTTAGAGCCGACATATCTATTGACTTTCTGCTTGGTATTCAACGTGGAGAAGTTGATGACAAAACCAGAAGCGTTGATGTTTCCGGTCTTAATGATAAGCAAGTTAATATAATTGAAAGCTTGATTAATGAATTTCGCGAATGTGAGCAGACAGGAATCAGGATTTACATATCAAATCCGTACGGATTGCCGCCGGTCAAGTACAGAGAATGGTCAAACGGCTGCCGGAAAACCGCAGCTTGAGACGGCGGCGCGCGAATCTGTTTTTCCTCGGGAGTGTTGCGCAAACCGTGTAAATAGAATAATCTTCTAAACAATTGTTAATAATATAATTGGCTTTTTCCGTATGGCAGGATACG
>CACXES010000138.1 GCA_902766745.1 uncultured Ruminococcus sp. | reverse complement strand
CTGCGTCTTGCCATAAATATTCCTCCTATGATATTTTATATTCTATCATAGAATGTTTCTAATTTCCAGACTTTTTCTCACACTCTCATCAGCAAATTATTGAACAGTTGCAGAGAATGTATATATTTAATTACATTATCGCAAACCCTGACTTGCATGATGATAACTATGGGCTACTCTATGACATTAAAACATTTGAACTTAAATCCGTATCACCGTGCTACGACCACAATGTCGCCTTTCAGGAGGGGTTCTTGGGACTTTCAAGAACAACAATGGGTAATTCTGTGTCTCTTCCCCTGGATGACCTCTGTGAGCGTTTTATAGACAATCATATGGATATTGCAGAAAAACTTAAAACCATAGATTTAAAAGATATAAAAACATATCTGTCAGAGATACAGTATAACGAACTGAAAGAACGAATTACTAATGTAATTAGCTGGGCCAATTGATGGCATTCCCGGGGAATATGCTACCGCCGAAATTGTACATTTTCACTTGCTCTTTTTGTACATTTTCGCTTGACATTTACAATTTATCAGCACTGCCCTTAGAACCTATACCGTACAAATCCAGTTCCCTGATGTAATTGGAAAAAAGGGAACCCAAAAGTTTACAATCCAAGTTCGGAAAATGTATATTTTGCAACATAGTGGCGTACCGCATCTTCATATGCAATATATATTATTTCATTTTCTTCATCTACAGCAATATGCGGATAGAAAAAATGTCCGTTCTCTCCTTCTATATACGAAACAGGCACCCATGTTCTGCATTGGTCAGCGCTGATATTTATCTGCAAATGCCTCCGATCATTAAATGACAACGAAGTGCAAGTATTTGATACCATAACCACCTTATCTCGAACTGTTTGCAACGATATTTTACTGTTTGCATTAGGTATATTCGTGTTGTCTTTATATATCCATGTTCTTCCGAAGTCAAAGCTTTCGGCACTGATTATATAAGGTATACCGCTGCTGCGCATCTACATTACTATATGTCCGCTCTCAACTTCGACGCAGTTAGGCTCCCATAGATCCAGAGAGGTTCCGAAGTTACCCTCCGGGTCGACAGCGTTGTTGCTTGAATTATTGTTCATATACAAGTTGCTGTACGGCATATATGACTTTCCCTCATCCGCTGAGATAATCACTCCGCACGAGTGGTATGTATTAAGCCAAAAATTAGAACTTCCAAATTCGGGAAATTCACCGAAACCATCGTTCAGATGCGTGTGATATATCGGAAAAAGAGTTTCTCCGTTACTCATTTTTATTCCCTTTCTAACGCACAGACCGTTTGCGTAAGGAGCGATCGATACAGGGTTCGACCAGGTTTCGCCGTTGTCATCGGTATATGATACAAATGTCTGAAGTTCCTTATAAGGACATTCGCCATTATATGTATGAACAATCAGCATAGGTCTGTCAAATCCGGTGTAAATTTCCGTACACCATACGCCGCGGGATTTATGAGAGAAAAGTTTTTTCGGCAGGCTCCATGTCTTTCCTACGTCACGGCTTTTACAATTAACCGTGAAATTGTCTCGATGAGGCTCCGTAGGTCCTCCGGTCAGCATTACACAAACAAGAGAACCATCAGGCATAATTGATATTACCGGTTCTCTGCCTTATTTTTTGTCTATTTCATCGTATTCATTAAAATCAGCAATTAAATACTTTTCCATTAATTTTCTCCTTATACTATTGTAAATATAGACGTTTGCGAAAGCCCATCAAATCGTGATTTCTATTAGTCTTTTTTGATGATTTTCTCATCTTTTATTGTATAATTATGTTGTAAAAATCATAGATAGCATAACGCCGGAGAAGACAGGGGCTGACAAAACGGTCCTTCCGAACGCAAAATTCCATGATTCTTCATAGGAAATCTTAAACCGCTAAATCCCGATAATTTTTCAGAGGCAAATTTTCTCAAAATCAGGGGGAAATTTTTTTGACCGCCGCCAGCCGTATTATACATGGCTCACTTCAAAAACCGGTCAATCTCATTTGTAATCTCTGCATCCTTCGCATTCTGAATGATATAACAGTCCTTGCCGCCTTCGCCCAATCTTACACAGCCATTTTTATTAAAGCCTATCTTCAGCTTCTTGCTTTCTTTATAAAACGGGTTATTCTGCCTGACAGCACAATACACGGTTATCGGATCCCAGCTGAATCTAAGCATTTGATTTTTGTCCAAGTGTTTCCCATGCAAATAATATGCCAGTCTGACAGGATGATTTTCATCGGCGTCTTTAAGCTGCTTACCGGTTACAATATTGCAGCCCGTCTCAAATCCGCAATACACAATAGGCCGTGGGAAATTTTCCGAAACAAACCTCGCGCTTTCAATATCACATTTTATGTTATACTCAGCGCAAGTTAAATCCGCAAAATTTCCGCCCATAACATACATCTTCTTAACACTCTTCTCAACAAGTTCCAATCCGCTGTACATACTTATATCGTCCGCTTCGGATTTCAACAGCTCTGCGATATTGTTCTGCATCCCTATAACAACTATTGTAACATCATCGTTTTCCGAAAGAGCTTTTCTCAATACACGCGTTGCACTTTCAAACTTCAGTTCTGCATGAGTCTGCAAATATTTTTCCATAATGGGCTTTGTGTACTTGCTATATTTTCCTCCCTCCAGAAACTTCTTTTTATCATATCTTCCAACAGGAATATCCTGTCCGCCATACCATTGATTTATACTTTTGACAGCATATGCTCCGCTTATTTCGGAGCAGCAGTGAACAGCGGCAAGAACCTCCGCTTCTCCAATTTTCGCAAGATTATGAAGAACCGCAAGTGCTCCTGCGTCATCGCAGTCACTGCCCATATCTGTATCTAACACTATTTTTATCTTTTCCACATCTGATCCCTTCCTATCCTATAAATTTTATTGACCTTCTCCTACGCTGTCATCTGACTCCTTAACGATACTTACCACCTCCGCGACCTTTTGATATGAATATCACCGGTTATTAATCGGATACTATCTGTTTTTGTTCCTGCAATTCAATATCTCTCTGGCTTGTTGGAAATCACAGTTGCCTTCACACGATTGAGTATATATATTTCTTATACAATCAAACTTTTCTTCAGTTTCTTTTGTATATTCTGTCCCGGCCGGGATATGCCCTTCAACAATTTTATACTCATTTTTCAAAAAATGCACTGCGGCTTTGTAATCTTCTTCCGTCATTGACGGTTGGTCAACTGTTGGCATTATGGTAAAAAGTGTTGAAAACGCATAATTATGTATCATAATATTTTTAAAAAAAGCATATTTCTTTATTTTAAAAATTTCTAAATCACACTTCTTTGGATTCAAGATTTCTATTGCTAAATCAGTAGCTTTATCAATCCCCAATATATTCATATTTTTCATTGTACTATTCGGTGAAATAGTCCGTAACTTATATGTATATTCCTTAAGATACATTGCCAAAATTTGTATAAAATCCATATTATTTATTCCAAAAAAGAATATGGACATAATATCCGTGAAATCTGCATCTTTAGGAATATTGTTTGCCACAATCTCTTTTGCCGTCTTCTCTATCATATCAAAGCGATATGCCCTCTCTATCTTATAAAGCGCACAACAAAACGCCACATACTCTTTAGCATCCTGCCGTCCCCGGATGAACTCATATAACTTATTATATTGATTATAACCATTGCGTATTGTTTCGTTTTTTGCTGTTCCTTTTGTCTTAAGCACATCATCATATCTTATCAGTGCTTCAAAAAGATATAAATATCCGTTTTGCAGCAATTCCGTCAGTGCTAAATCAACATATGATTCCTTAAGCCTATTATTCTCTTTTCGAACGATTTCTTTATATACTAAATTATTTCGCTTTGCATAGTCTTCATACATAGAGAATATTTGTGCCAGTTCATCGAATTTTCTGTAAAAATTCCTTATATAATTCGCCTGATCTATATATTCTTCATTTTGATAACTATTCTGACTCAAAATATTTTCCTCATATCGTTCAAACGCTTTAACGGCATATGAGTTAACAGTTTCGGTAGAATTATTATCATTTTCCATCCATTTTTGCAGATATAACATCACAACAGTGTTTCTGATTTCATATATATCAAATGGCACACGCATATTTTCCCCATATGTAACCGGGTTTCCTGAATCACAAAAAAACATCACGCATAAACCTTTTACAAGCTCGTCAGCCTTTTCGTATATCTTCTCAAAATTGGATTTGCCCAAAACACTTTTCGCCTTCTTTACTTTAAACTCATATTACTCACAATCGGCTTAAATCTATGTCCTATCTGAACCCATACTGCAAATCAAAAATTATGCATAACAATTTTCAGTGCAACAGTCCACTACTCTCTGAACCGTCACTTTAATTACCGATGGATGTAACAGCCATAAGATACACCGAACAAATCAGCCCTAAGCCAATTAAAAACGATTAGATTCCGTATTTCTTTTCAATTAACATTGTCTGCTTCAGCTTTTTTCATTTAGTCTTTCAATTGTCTGATTTTTATAATACATTTATACTTCTGTTAACACAATCACCGCCAAATGATTCACGATAAACTGTCAACTCAAAATATCATTTCAGTCAACGCCGCCGACAAGTTCTACTCCATCCGGCACCTTCACCTTTGCTGCATCATTCTCCCGCTCTATTTCTATCGGGCCGTAAGGCGTCGGATAAACAGTCTTCATGTATTTAAATTTATTGGCCTTCGGCCGAACAAGTATCTTTTTGCACCCCGGCTCCAGGATTTTTATGCCCGATACTTCCTGACTCAGGAACGAAGTGGGACCGCTCGCCCAGCCGTGGCATAGGCTATGCCTGAAATGCTTATAGCAATACTTTCCGAAGTCGCCATGTACATCAATCATCCCATCCGGAACTATCCGATCTATTCCGACCGTACGCTCCGTCACCCAATCCATATCAAAGTCCTCCCAGAAGGTTGTTGCGCCCAAATCGAGCATTGCACCCCAGTATTCCTTCATAATTTTAATTGCTTCGGAGGTATAGCCGGCCTTAGAAATTACACGCAAAACATATCCTCCAAGGAACGTGGATAATCCTTCCGAACCGTTTTTCAGCAAAAGTTTTTCTGTAATATTTCTGCAGTCAAAGCCGCCTGCCAGCGCATACAACGCCGCTGTCTGCTTGTTTGCCGCTGTGTCAAGCTTCTTCTTTAACAGAATATCCGCATAATGTCTGCATTTTTCGGCAAGTGTTTCATTTTTCAGACATTCGCAAAGATATGCCCCCGCTTTTAACCCCAAAGCGGTGACGCCGTATGCTCCGATCATCTCATCAGGCGTGTATTTGGAGCTCCAATCGCAAAAGTACATCGGATAAGTTAATTTCCCGTCTTCCGATATGCATCCTATTATTTTTTCAATTGTGCGGAAGAGATAGTCAGAACGCTCCGACAGGTATTTATAATCCCCGTTCTGCATATACCATGTTTTTTGATTTATTATCCACCAGCTTGTGTAGGTCGGGGTGTCATTCATCCATTCATCCAAAGGCGTAGCATTCATCACCAAATCCAAGCTTTTCGGAACAACATCGTTATATCCGAAAACGCTGCATATAGTCAGCATCTCGGGATGCATATCTCCAATCCATACAAGTCTGTCACGCTTTATCCCGTCCCAAAGATAATCCTGCATATTAAGATGCACAGTGTATGCGCCCGTACTCCAGATTTTATTTATCTTCTCATCATCACATTCAAAGCTCCCCGCGTAATCCACATCCCGATAAGTGAATGTTCCGTATACGGTTTTTAAGCAGATATCATTCTCCGCCTCAATCTTCACAAATCTATACCCGGTATCGCCGAGCTTCATATTCATTGCACCCCGTGAGCTGAAGGAAAAATCCCTTACAGAATGATCCACTGTAGCATTTTTCTCACCTATTACGCTCAAGGCCTCCATTACACTTTCACCAAAGGTAACACGAACCTTTCCGCATTTCTCGTTCAGCCTCTCCAGAGTGATATCTATTCCCCCGTTGATTTCGCATCCCATATCAAGCACAACATATCCGCCCGCATGAATTATACTGTAATTTATATCTCCGAACATCAGCGCCTGCCTCGGATTCTCGTTCAGCAAAACCGCAGTGTTTTCCGCATACTTTTCCGTAACGATTTTCTTTGGCAATATGTACTTTGTTACCGTTTCGGACTGATTTTTACTTAGCTTTATATCTTTTATCATATTTATCTTTACCACCCTAAACTCTTTTTGTTAATACCCTGACGGGTACATATTTGTTTTATTTAATTCCTGCCGGAATGCAAAGAGGAACAATCCCTCCGGAATCCCACGCAAAGACCTTTAAATCATCAATTTCAACATTTTCGAAAACAGAAAACCTCTTTTCCAGATGCATATTTCCGGCTGTCACCGGCACATTCCAAATTGAAGCATATACCAAAACCTTATCCTTGTATCCGCAGAATATGATTTCCGCGCCGTCATCATCACTTACAGTGCTGACAACATCAGCTTTAATATTAACCTCCGAATATACGTTTTCGGAAATGCTTACCGCAAGATTATTAACCTGCGTATATCCTTTCGCGGTTTCAAATGTAAAATCCTCTGCATTCTCAAGCTCATATCCGTCCTTTGATACGGCCTCCTTGCTTATGCTGAGCGTGTACATTGTATCTGCGTTAAAATATTCCTCTCCGTTTTTCGGCGTAATGATATATGTATTTGTTTGCGCATCATATTCTCCGTTAATACAAACTTCACCGTCGTTCGCTGTCAGCACAGCAGCTTTTTTCAATGAAGCCTCATTCATATCAGTGTTGAATTTTACAACTATACCGGCGGCAGCATCCGCAGCGCTGTCGTTTGCCAACCTTTCTCCGTCTTTATTTATGCAATAAATCTCCTTGATTTTTGCGCACTCCTCATACCATATATCAAAGTTGTCGTAGAGATATGTCCTATCCGCTTGATTCCACGAAACAATTTCGAATAAACCTACAGCCCCCTGCGGCACATTCTGCATTTCCGAAAAATTCATTACGCCGATATATTCCGAATCCAGGTAATACTCTATACACTGTTTTGCATAGTTCACAACGCATTTCAAATTATGCCACTTTCCGGGAGTAAACTCCGAAAGCTTGCGTACAACGGCATTATTATCGTCATCTTCGCCGAGCACCGCGTTTATCTCCGAGGTATTTCCGTCAATCGGCTTTACATTCATAAATACACGCTTTATATAGTTTTTATCGATAATATCGATTCTCATTCCGTTATAAGCGGCAGTCCTAAAATCAAATTGAAGGTATAATCTGCCGCTGCTCTCTCTTAAATTGGCCTTATCTGTCAAATCAAGTCTGAGTATCACATTGTCATAAGCGCTGTCTTTATCCGTACCGTCAGATGTTCTTTTAAGCTTTAAGACCTTGCTGTTTCGGCTGTCATCGGTTTCACAGGATATGCTCAAGTCACTGTACTCGGTCTGATATGCCGTCATATACTTATCAAGTATACTCTCCGCACTTGCGCTTTCAAAATCCTCGGTTAAGTGCTCATATTGATTTATTCTGTACTTTTGTCCGACATTCGAATTTACATCGCTAACATTTTTTATATTACCATCGTCAACGCTGCTGCCGATTATCTCCATTGCACAGTTGACCTTATCGCTGTAATCAACCGTCAGCCCGTCAATCATCGAAACGCCGCAATTCACTATCTTAACGGGACAGGTTGCGGTTCTGATTTTACTGTCAGACTTGACCGTGTTGTTTATCATATATAAATCCGATACTGAATCGATATATATCGCCCCGAGGCTGTTCGGTACATCGATACTGTTTCCCTCTATCAGAATACCGTCAATCGCTCTCGATGAATCGGCCGCCGCCCTCCAATGCCGCACTTCAATGGGATAATATTTATATGTATTCCCCATTCCCGTAATTGTATTGTTTCTGAATGTGGTTGTACTCGGGAAGCCGCCCTCGGATTTTGTCGCGGAGGTAAGCTCATTCATTGCCGCAAGCCCGGCGCCGCAGCCGTTGATTTCGTTATCCTGAAAAATACTGTTCGCCGCCCTGTTTAATATCGCATATCGTCGCGAATTAATAAACCTGCACCCCGTAACCGAGTTTCCTCTGCTTGCTGAATCCATGTTGTAGATTAGCGTAGGTGATGTATATCCGTCCTCCTGTGTCTGCACAGTATAAAAATCGCGGTCAAGAGTGATAATCTGTCCGCCGTTTCCGTCATACTCCGCTGCTTTTATAAACGCCCGACCGAGATAGGTCTTTGTTGACGGATTGTAAACCTGAACCTCGTCGCCCTGTCTGCCGTTTATCTCAACCTCTGTTTGGAAGGTTCGCGTATCAATCTGTTTATTCACAAATCCGCCCTGAGTGTAGGTGTTAAAATGGTCATCCAGATTATTCATAAAGGTGCAGTTTTCAAGGACAAGAGCACCTCTGTTGAACCAAGTGTGTATTCCGTCGGAATTAGCGCACAAAAGCCGCCCGTCCTTAACTTTAAATCCCGAATTTTTAAAGGTTGTCTTTCCCTCGGAAAAGCCTATTCCGCAGAACATCCAACCTGTCGAATATACATACACTCCGTCAATTTCAATATCACTGCAGCGATTCATATATATTGCCGAGGTTGAGCCTCCTTTTCTCTCCGTATCGCTTATGTCATAAGCAGAGAATCTTGTGTTCAACACAAACCTGTCCCCTGTCTCGGCGTACTTTATGTTTCCTGTCGCTCCGCCGCGCACGGTAAGCTCATAAACCCTGTCGGGCACAGGTTCGACCTCATCGATAAAGAGGTTATCGACATCCGTATACTTCATTCTGTCCTCTTGTGAATCGTAAAGCTGCCCAAACCACCAGCCGCCCGATCTCGAGTCAGTCAGAAAATAATGTACCCACTCATCGTCCGCCGGCAGCGGATATCCTTCGTCTATCTCAAGTCTGAATGTTCCGGCGGCCTTATCAACCGAAATAATTTTACCCTGAGTTGCGCAAAGCTCCTTATAGTCAATATCCATATTTCGAACCTTAACATTTTTGCTGTTCGCAATACATATAAACGAATTTGTGGGCTTTTCGAAAAGGATCGTTGAACCGTTTCCCTCAAATGTAAGATTTTCAGCTTCCTCTATCGTAAAGTAGTTCCAGCTGTCCATTCTCTCTCCTATCAGATAGGTTTTTCCCGCTTCAAGCTCCACCCTTGACGGCACGCCGCTGTTCATTGCGGCATTTAATGCCTTTGTTATCGCCCCTCCGTCATCCGTCACTCCGTCGCCTGCCGCTCCGAAATCCTTTGCATAAAATATTTTCTCGGCTGTCTGCGGATAGTTTGTCCCCGTTGTGATTTCCAAACGCTTGGCAAAGCGATTATACTGCATATTATATTTAAGATAAGGCACGATAAAGCTTATCGGCACATACAAGCTGCCGTCCCACATCTTCGGCGCTCTTTCAAGTAATATATGTCCGCTGCTGTCCTCTGCAAGCCTACTCCCTTCGGTGAAGGTTAAGCTTTTTCCGTCCTTGGTCAGCGTAGTGCCGTTCACGCTTCCGCCGATCACCTTCGCCAGATTTTCTATTGCCATTGCAGGATATTCCTCTATATGCAAAATCGGATAGCCGGATTCCCTTCCGTCAAATGTCGTTATAACATCATCTATCGGCACGCACTCACCTTTATCTGCATTCTTGTGTGCCTTGTATATCGGTTCATTGAACTCGGTTATATCAACCGTGTTTTTGAGTGTAAGTATACCTACCCCCTCAAGCGATGAATAAAGCCTGTCTGCCGCGTCTCCGGCGGTTCCCCAAACATATGATGTCTGTGCACTGTCCGGCGTTTCGGCTGCGTTTGCTCGTATTGCAAAGCCAAGCTTCGCCTCGTCCGACAATACTTTTGTTTTAAGCGGCACGCCTATCTCGGCAATAAACCCGCCCGAAAAAAGACTTGTTTTGCACTGCAAATTACCGTCATAGTTTTCGACAAAGACCTCTCCGCCGAAGTCTGTGCTAATACGATAATCACCGTTTGCATACACCTCCGCAGAGCCGCCGTTTTCGCTGATAAAAAACTCTACGGAATCTCTGCCGCTCACATCCCGAGCCGTATCGCTGTAGCCGTCCGTGTATATCTTCGCAAGAATATATATATTCTCGTTATCCCACAGTGCCTTAAAAAATCCTTTATACTCGGACGAGGCTTGTCCGCACACGTTTTCTATTATATACGGATTTGTCGTATTCCATATTTCGTCCGCGGCTCCGTCAATTTCCGGCGTGCCAAAGGCGGCGTATGCCTCGCCCTGCGTATCTGCCGCAGATATGCAAACGGGACATAACGCTATCGCGAATATAAGCAGAAATATTATTTGGTTTCTTTTCATGCAAATACGTCCTTTCATCGTATATGATACCTGAATTTCAAAATCCTTGTGTCGACCTTGCGGCAGGAGCTACCCTTCCGCAAGGTCGGCACAAGGGTATGTACCCTTGTGCCCTGTAAAACTATTCTGCCGATTGAACAGCCAAAGGTCTGATGCTTGTCAAGTCGTCAAGTACCATTGCCTTAATACCTGCCGCACCGTTTACATCAACCTGACAGGTGTATACCGAGCTGTCATTTAAAATAAATCTTACCGTTTCAATAGCTACGTCCTTAAGTGTACCGTCGGCGTTATAATATGCCACAAGCAGCTTTGCGTCGCGTGTCAAGGAATCCGAAACGGGTACGGACGCACTGATTGTTGCCTTGCCGTCAGCAATCCTTACCGAAACCGTTCCGAGAACCGTTTCCGTGCTTGCCGCAAACGGATAAGCCGGGAGGTTAGCACCGTTATAAAGGTTTACCCCTGATATATCGCTCGCCGAAACCGCATTGGCTGTCCATGCATAACGAACATACTTATAATCCGCATCGCAGGTGATTTTAAGCTTGCTGCCGCTGATGGCTGCGTCTGTCGCTTCCCAATCCGTTCCGTTCTTGGATATTTCAAGTCCCTTTACAGAAGAATCTGCCGCAAAGCTTTCGCTGTACATACTTGCACGGCTTTGAGCCTTAAGTCCATCTGCATGAGTAAAGCTGATTTCCATACCGCCTACCGTTTTTGTCAGCTTATCGAACATCGGGCCGCAATTTTCGATACTCTTGCCGTAGAATCTGACAAGTGCATTCTTTACAAGACGCTCGCCTACGGGCTGCTTATAACCGAAGTGAATATCATCATTGGGATCTCCGCCCGTTTCGCCTAAATCGACGGCGGAAGCCATGTCCACATTTTCATCCTTTAAGGCAAGCTGCAGCTGTGTCTGACGGAAGTCGGGGAAGGATGTGCCTTTATCCCATCCGGCAACCTGAACCGTATTGAAGTTAAGCGTTTCATCACCGAAGGCTGTTCTCCACGCCTTAGCCACCGCCGGGAACCAGGTCATATATTCATTGTAATTATAAGAATTACCCTCGCCCTGATACCAGATAACACCCTTTATCTTCTGAGTTGTCAGCGGAGCAAGCTTTGCATTCCAGCAGCCCGAGTATATGCTGCCGTGATTGTAGTTCGAACGGTTAAAATCAGTAAGCGTGCCGCATACGCTTGTGTAGGTTTCCTCCGGCATCCATGCTCGTATATCCGAGCCGCTGCGTGCCGTCAGATATACACCAATCGGAATTTTGCTGTCGAGTTCCTCATACAAATCCTTTGCAAAGAAGTACGCTACCGCCGACACAACCTTAACCTGATCGTACGCCGTGTTCTTCTTCCATGAGCCGCTGTATATATCATCAAGCGGAACAATCGAAGAACGATAGCCCTGCTGATTGAAGAATCTTACGTTACCGTCACCGACAGTGCCTGCCTTTATGGCATCGGCTGCGGCTTTGTCTGTCTTATTTATCTTATTTACCGAATTTTCAAGCGAGAACTGCATATTTGACTGTCCGGACGAAAGATACACGTCACCGAACAACACGTCTGAAATCTCCGCCTTGTTTGTTTCATCTGCCGAAGCAGTGATTGTATATGCCGTCTTTCCGCCGGCTATGCCGTCTAAGGTTACCGACCACTTGTATCCGTCCGAAATCGCCTTTCCGGATCTGATAACATTTGTACCGTCTGATATGGAAACAGCTACCTCACCGTTTGCCGTACCGCCGAAGCCGGTAACCGTTATCGGCTTATCTCTCTGGATAATCGCTCCGTCGGAATAAACCTTTGAGAATCTGACCTTGCTTGTATACTCTGCGCGCTTTGCCGCAATTGCCGCACCGTCATCCGCCATATTCACATCTGCCTCAACAAGCTTATACTCGGTTCCGTCCTGTGCCAAAACTCTTATCTTCAAGCCCTGAACATCCGTCAGCTCCGAAAGATTGCTGAGCATCAGCGTCGGATATATTCCATCGGTAAATGCGTTTTCTCCATAGGCGTTGCCGACAGAGCCTTCCTCTTTATATATCTTGAAATCCGTTGTGTCCTTATAGAACTTAATCCAGTCTCCGTTTGAATTCTTGTATAACAGCTCCAAATTCCAGCCGGTGAAGCCGTCCACATTCTTTGTCCACTCGGTATCGGCCGTTCTGTAATCCGTAACATTAGTGAAAACAAGCTTTATATCGGAAAGGGTGTGATTTCCGCTGTAGCTACCGTCAAAACCGATTTCTATTTCACCGTCGCCTGCCGTCTTGGCATAGCCGTTTATGCTCTCGTCGCCCTCAGAATCCGCAACTGCATATGTGCCCTTTGTGCCGCCGAAGCTGTACTGACAGTCTTCAAAGTCCTTCAGTGTGATATTCATCTCACCTGTTTCAAGACCCATCTGAAGCGAATCCGTCTTGGAAAGTCCGCCGGTCGCTATCGGCGATCTCTCGGATATATTCTTGCGTACAACCGCGTTTTTAACAAGGCTCTCTGCCGCAGTGTCCGCCAAAACGGTTATGCTTGCCGTTATGTCACCGGTGTAGGCATAGCCTGTCGGAAGCTCAAGCTCTGCCTTGACAGTGTATGTTCCGGGTGTAAATCTGTTATACTTTTCGCTTGTCCACTTCTTTACCGGAATCGATATGGTTTTATCACCCGTCTCATCGGTATAATGTCCGACAAGTGATGTGGGCAAGATGTCTGTCGAAATATCGGCAAGCGCAGTGCCGAGCGCCGTCTCGCCCGTCTGAGCAAAGCCGTCAATACTTGTCAGGGCGATATTTCCCACACTGAATTTATATGTGACATCATTTGTAAGTCCGGCTGCCGCAGGAACTGTCAATGTATATTCCGGGTCAACAGCCAAAGCCACAGTCGGTGTAATCGTATATGTAAGTCCGTCGCTGCTCAGCGCGCCGCTGAAATACACAGCCTGTCCGCTGCTGTTTTTAAGTGTTACACTGCTATTTAATGTTTCTTGCGTCATTGCCTTGTTAAAGGTAAGCTTTAAAGCCTTTGTCCCTGTCGCAAGGGCGTCACCTGCAACCTCCGCATCAGATGCATTCACAAATCTTACCTTTGACACGGTTGACACACTATCTTCGTGGGTAAACTTAAAATTATCAAACTGATACCACATCGTATCGCCTGCCCAAGAACTAAAACGAAAATTATTCATTCCGCCTTCTGTTGCAGGGTCATACGCAACACCCGAAAATTCAACAGTTTTACTGTTTCCCGCAAAATTAATAATATACTGCAAGTTTTCATAGTCAACGGTTATTTCTATATGGTACGGCGTGTTTGAGGATATATCACAGATGTATTCATTAGTTGGGGCATAAGCACTGGTCGTATACATTATAAGCAAATTGACATATTGCCCCTTAACGCTATCCCAATAACCAAAGTTAACATTATTTGCATTATTGGATATATAGTCAAATGCAATCGTTGTTTTCCCTGTTGTACGCTTGAAGTCCCCGTATTTTGTTTCATCACTCATATTAACTATAAAAAATAAGTTATGAAGCAAAGCATCTGTCACGCCCGTTCCTTCTATTCGTGAAAGTCTGAGCGCATAATCTCCGGTTGAGGTCTCCGGGAAAGATGCAGCTACAAAATCGACGACCGAATCATTTATAAACGGTTCGACAATTTGCTGTCCGGAAAAGTCCTCACTGAGTTCCGAGACACTTAAAGCATCCGCGTTAAACATAATGTCGCCGGATAAAGCAGCACCGAGAACCGAGCGCACGCCGCCGGAAACCGAAATCTTATACTCTCTGCCCGGATCTAATTGACCTTGATACTTTATTCTGACCGTATCCGCCGTTACCTTTGTCACGCTCTCTATTGCAACAGCACTGCCGCCCATTTTGGTAAGTGCTACCGTGTCATTTGTCAAAACCGTATCTGCCGAAATTGTAGAGTTAAACTTTACATCTATAGTATTATTTTTCTGATTTGATTTGGCGTATGCCGCATTAAAATCCACATCACCCTTGTCTATCTTCATATTATCGATGTACAGAACTCCGCCGGTAGAAAAATCTACTCCATGGAACAATACCGCACCTAATTGAGTAAGCGTACTTTTCAGTTCCTCTGTCTTATTGGTACAATAATGAACCCCGTTAAAATAATACGCAATCGAACCGTCCTCTATATCCAAAACCATATCAACACGAACCCATTCTCCAAGCTCGGGTCTGTAGCCGCATGTCTCCGCCGGCTCAACCCAACTATTACTAAAGTTACCGTCTTTCACCGCAACTGTAGGAGAAATATACATTTTGCCGTTCAAATTAGAAAATCTCAAAACATCCCAATAATTATCGCCGTTGTCTTTATTAGGCGTAATGTCAGCCTTCATATTATGCTTCAGGAAGCTAACGGCAAATGTTTTATATCCCGAATCAGGTATTGTATATGCTGAAGGATTGAAGTCAAAGCTAACCTTAACCTTACCCGATGTAATCGGTGTATCAATGTTTATTCCAAATCGATCCCATACGGAAGAATACTTCAAAACATTTCCGTATTCTCCACCGTAATTATAAACAGATACAGCAGAGGCCGCACCCGTTTTTCCCCAACCTTTAGCGGCCAAATCTCCGCCTTCAAAATCATCACTGAAGACTGTGCTTCCCTCCGCCGCCGAAACCGATACCGGGCCGAGCTGCACAAAACAAGTCGTAAGCATCAAAACAGCCGTTACCATTGCCAATAACCGTTTTCTCATAACAAATCTCTCCTTTTATATAATTTTTTATTGCCTTTTGTAAAAACCTGAAAAGCCAGATTTTACGCGGCTTTTTTAATATATTATATTATTTTTTATAATCAATATAATAAATTTCATTGCGCGGCGAGCGAAGCATTAATTATGCCTCGCTTCACCGTCCGATATTTTATTTTTCACATTCCGATTGTTAAATCTTCCGACTATTCAATCGTGTATGCCTTTCCCGTGTTCGGCTGTGTAAATCTTATGTTCTTAATATTCTCCTCGTCAACCTTGCTGCCGATAATCGATACCGCCGCGGAAATATCGGTTGAATAATTCAAGTCAAGCCCGTCAAGCATCGAAATTTCACAGTTAGTAATAATAACCGGCATTGTCTTTTCGGTGGCGTTTCTTGTATTTGTTATTTTGTTATTTATCATATACAAGTCCTGCACGCCGTTTATAAACATTGCCCCCTGTGAATTTGCAACATCTATCTCGTTGTTCTCAAGCAAAAATCCATCTATCGGTGCGGAATCCCCAAGCGCCGACTTCCAGTGCCTAATCTCCAGAGGATAATATCCGACAGTGTTACCGTCACCGGTGATTGTATTTCTGCGCATCGTGTTTGTACACGGGAAGCCTCCCTCAGATTTTGTCGCGGTGGTAAGCTCATTCATTGCCGCAAGCCCGGCGCCGCAGCCTATAACCTTGTTATCCTCAAACAAGCTGTTCGCCGAACGGTTAAGTATCGCATACCGTCTGGAGTAGATAAAGCTGCAGCCTCTGACGGAATTTCCTCTGCTTCCGCTGTCCATATTGTACACAAGAGTCGGCGTTGATGTGGTTTCAAGGCTGGTCAGTCCGTCAAAATCACGGTCAAGGGTAACAAGTCTTGAATTATTATCAAGCTTTGAATAACCCTTTACAAACGCCCTGCCGAGGAACTTCTTATTCGTCTGGTCATACACCTGAACCTCGTCGCCGATCTCCGCATTCATATCAGCTGCGGTTTCAAATGTGTTCTTGCTTATTATCTTTTTGATAAATCCGCCCTGGTTGTAGGTGTTAAAGTGGTCGTCCAGATTATTCATAAACGTGCAGTTTTCAAGGACAAGCAAGCCACGGTTGAACCATGTGTGTATTCCGTCGGAATTAACACACAAAAGCCTGCCCGGCTTGGTCTTAAACCCCGAATTTTTAAACGTAGTCTTTCCCTCCGAAAATCCTATTCCGCAGAACATCCAGCCGGTGGAATAAACATATACTCCGTCAAACTCAACATCGGTACAATGATCCATATATATCGCCGAGGTCGAACCGCCGGCCCTGGCATTGCTGTCCTTTAAGTCGTAGGCGGAAAACCTTGTGTTAAGCACAAATCTGTCACCGACCTCCGCAAACCTTGCGTTCCCCGACTCGCCGCCGCGTATGGTAATATCATATACCCTGCCCGACACAGGCTCTACCTTATCGACAAAGAGGTTATCGACGCCCGTATATTTCATTCTGTCCTCTTTTGCGTCATAAAGCTGACCGAACCACCAGCCACCGGATCTTCCGTCTGTCAGATAATAATGCACCCAATCATCGTCCGCCGGCAGAGGGAACCCCTCGTCTATCTCAAGTTTAAACTTGCCGTTTTTCTTGTCAACGGAGACGATCCTGCCCTGCGTTGCGCAAAGCTCCTTATAATCCACGTCCATATTGCGGATTTTGACGTTCTTGCTGCTCATAATCTGCATAAAGGTGTTTGTTGCCCTTTCAAACAGAAGGGTTGACCCGTTTCCTTCAAAGGTCAGGTTTTCAACATTTTCTATGACAAAGTAATTCCAATTATCAACCCTCTCACCTATCAGATAGGTCTTTCCGGCTTCAAGCTCCACCCTCGACGGAACGCCGCTATTCATCGCTGCATTTAATGCCTTTGTTATCGCTTTTCCGTCCTCGTGGACACCGTCTCCGACCGCACCGAAGTCCTTTGCATAAAATACAGCCTCCGCCTCCTGCGGATAGTTTGTACCTGATGTGATTTTCAGAAGCTTTCCGAAGCGGTTGTAATGCATATTATATGTGAGATACGGCTTTACAAAGCTGACCGGCACATACAGTCTGCCGTCTGTCCACAGCTTCGGCGCTCTCTCCAGCAAAAAGTGTCCCTTTTCGTCCTCGGCGAGCCTGCTTCCGTCAGTGAAGGTCAATCTGTAATTATCCTTTATCAGTGTATTTCCCTCTGTACTGCCGCCTATAACATCAGCCAAATCCTCTATCGCCATTGCCGGATATTCGTTTATATGCAGTATGGGATAGTTAAACTCCTTGCCGTCAAACATTGTCTTAACATCCGTAATCATCTCAAAGGTGTCAGGCTCTCTCTCGGTGCAGTATTGTGTAACGGCAAGACCCTTGAACTCCGGTTCGTTGAACTCGGGAACATTTACCGTCCTTTTCAGAATTGCCGATCCCATAACGGAGTTATTTGAATATATAGCCTTATTTCTTTCGCTCCATCTGTAAACCGTTTTCGGAGAGGCGAGAGTTTGCGCCGCATTGACCTGAACGTCAAAGCCTATCGTCATTCCATCTTTAAGTGCCTCGCTCACAAACGGAAACGCAAGCTCAACATAATATCCGTCCTCCAAGGTCTTTCCCTTTGCGTCAAGGCGTGCAAAATCATAGTTTGTGCCGCTTGTCGCACCCTTAAAGTCACTTCTCAGCTGATAATCATCAGAGTTGTACTTCTCGGTATGGTCATATTTTTCATCGATAAAAACCTCAAACGAATCATTGTTCCACGGTGAAGCATCCGTATCGTTCAGGGTCTTTGAATATATTCTCGCCAGAACATACATTTTCTCGTTGTCCCAGAGAATTTTAAACCATCCCTTGTAGGAATCGGAATCCACTCCGCTTATTTTCTCTATCACGTTATACGGGGTATTATCCCACACCGAGTCCGGCTCACCGTCTACTGTCGGCGTTCCGAATGCCGCCTCCGCAGTCTTTTGCGGCTCTTCCGCAATAACCGTCGGAGCGGCGGACAAAAGCATCATAAGCATCATGACGCACGACAGTATTCTTTTAAATAAATTCAAATTGTTATTCAAAAGAAATCACTCCTTTCGCAGCAGCCACGGAAATTTCGCTGTGCTCCGGATATCCGAACATAACAGGTATTCCGTCATATATCAGAACATATCTGTCCGCTGCCCAATCAACAGCCTTTCCCGCTTGCTCTGCCGCGGCTCTAATCGGAATATACTCAACACCGTTAATGACTGTGGTCGAAACACCGCTTAAATCCGCAATACTCACAATACCGGCAAAGTCGTCCTTTGCGGCATATGTCGCCTCATCGCCGACATAAACCCTTATGCTTTCGGCAGCTCCGTTCTTATAAGCCTTCCCGTCCGCAGTATCTATAACAATGCTCTGCTTAAGCTTCCATTTAGTTGTCCTCGACAGCTCTCCCCCCGAGATATACTTAAATTTCACACGGCTTATATCGACCTCATCGTTCTGAACAAGTCTCCATAGGTTGAACACATAAGTCAGCTTATCCCCCGACTTTACCTCTGCGGTAACATCCACACGATTCAAGAAGTATGAGGTATCGTACTTTTCATCCCAGCGCACGGAGCGTTCACCGCCCACACGGCTTGACCAAAGCTTTTCGCCGTTTAATAATATCGTGCTTAAAACTCCGTCACTGTTGCCGCTGACCGGCATATCCCCGACTATCCGTATTGTTCCGTCAGCGTTTATCGTCTGCTCCATCACTGTGTCCGCTTTTCTGCCGGGAAGCGCCTTGTTTGCCGAAACATATCCGCCGTCACCTGCAATCTGGCTTTTCCACATCTGTGACGCGGAGTCATATGTCATCGGATATTCCACATCTCGCATTACGGAATAGAACCTTACATCCGTCCGTCCCGGCTCGGCAAGTGAGCCGAGGTCATATTCGCTTACCGTTGCGTATGTGCTTCCGCCTATGCTCGATGCATCACACGGCAGTGTTCCCATATACTTCACCACGCTGCAGTCCCATTCCGACCTGTTGTATCCGGTAAAGGTGTTTACGCTTACCATAACGTCAAAGACATCACCCTTACATGCCAGCATACGAACATCAAAGTTACCATCCTCGTTTTCCACAAAAAGCTGTTTCCAGACCTTTTCGCCGTTTTTGGATATTGTGACAATATTTCCGCCGCCGCGGCTGTCAGTAGAATTTAACGAACCGTAAATCCGATAACGCCCGTTTTCCCCTGCTGTACAGCGCTTTATTATCGAATAGCTGTCGGTCGGCATAACGGCGCTGTCACTCATGAACGCAATACCGTCCGCCGCTATATATCCCCCTTCTCCGTCATTAAAGTTCGGATCCTCTGTCAGCTGTGTTTCCTGACTTCCGTCAAACTGATAGTATGTGTACTTATCATCATCGTTGACATATTCGCCCTGTATTCTCTCTATAACAGGCCACCAGGTTATAGCGTCATAGGCGTTGTGCGCCTTGCAGTTTATTCTAAAGTGAATTTCATCGCCTTTCTTGACCGAAACGGTAAGCTCTGTCTCTACAGGCTCCGCGCCATAGACATCACCCGACCACAGCTCCTTTGTGTTTTTTGATATAGAAGCCGCAACACCATCGCCCTGATATCCTGTCCACGCCATCTGAACCGCACTGCTCTTAATCCGTATTACTCCCTTAAAATCAGATACAAATACAAGGTCTGTATCGCATACGCCGCTTGCGCCCATTGCGTCAATCTTTATGTATCCTGCGCCGTCAGCACTTCTCCAGCCCTTGCTGTCTCCCTGCCATGTCATATCGGTATTCTTTCCGCTGCTGTACTCACGATAAAACCAGTTTCCGGCGCCCTGCGTCTTTTCGTTGTACGCCGTTTGAGAATCGTATGTCGCCAGAACCGTTACCTCCTCCGCAGAAGCGGAAATGCCTCCGAAACAGACTGCAAGCATCATACAAGCTATCGCAAGGCTTATACTCCTGAACTTCTTCAACCCGAACATCTCCTTTCAAATTACGGTCACCCGTTTAACAATTTATTTCGCGTCTAAAGACAAATCTTATCCGAAATATCAATGGGATATGACCGTCCGTCATGATTTGCAATAACAATCAGTTCCGCGCTCCACCCATCATAGGATTCCGATTGCGCATTCAGTGTTACCGAGGTTTCAACATAGCGACTGCTGTCGGCAGCAAAAGCAAACTCCAATCTCTCGCTAAGGGCGCGAAGTCTGCCCTCACTGTCATAAACCGCGAGATATGCGCAAGCCTCCTCATCAATTGCAATCTCATCATAGAGCGTACATGTCAGTGTATCTCCATACCCAAGCTCTGACATAGAATTAACTCTGCTGCCGCCGGCCGTAAACTCACAGGTCTGAACATATGCTACCGTAGGATTCCATGTCGTTGCACCGTATGCCACGCTCTCGGTTGACACCTCGAAATAAATTCTCTCTCCGGCACTTACCTCTGTATCTATCGAATAGCCAAAGCCTATATTATCTGTTCCCTCTATGAACTGCGACCACAAAACTTCTCCATTCTTGATAATTTTTGTCGTAACACCGACGCCTCCGATTCCGCCTTTTCTGACATTCCCCTGCGGTGTAAGACGTACCACACCCGACGTTTCCGCTTCCCACACTCTCGCCGTATTGATTTTATTTCCGGGATGAAACGATTCCCGCGTTATATATGTGCCGCCTGTATCGGCCGCTGACCACTGTCCCGTTTTAGCATCAAAATCCATATCAACATATTCACCGCTTTTATATATCTGATAGTACCATTGATTTTCGCCCTGGGTCTGAGAAAATTGTTCCGATGCAACATATTTTAAATTAAACTCCGCAGCGTTCACCGCCGCAAGCTGAGCCGATATAACAACTGCTGCCGCCGCTGCGGCAATTATCTTATAAATCCTGTTCTTTTTCATCTTTGTCACCTCACTCATATACAACTAACATTCTTGTTTCATTTCCGCCGGAAACACAGGCAAAAACCTTATCTCCGCGCTCGATTTCAGAAAAATCTATCTTTATAACCGTCTGCCTGTCGGACAAATACTTATACACGGCTTTTCCGTTATTTGTGACCGACTTTGCCATATCCAAAGGCGTCATATCCGCGGTCACGGGAGTACAGCTCACCATCAGCCTGTCCGATGTTACGGCTCCAACCTCACCGTAAACCGTTTTTGTTGTGCTTTTCAGCACGTCAAGGCTGTACTTCTTGGAATTGGTTTTTATCCGATTTTTCTCGCAAATTCTGCCCGAAAAATCCGTTCGGTAGTGAAGCACATCTCCGGAATTAATACCGGAAGCAAGCTCATCATCGATCGGAATGTTTACTTTGTTTCCGCGTTCGTCATATCCCTCTATCATCTTTGATACCATACCGTCCGCATCAATGCCGTCCGCCACGCTTTCCACAAGCAGAAGAGGGCTGTCATACTGCAGATTTGATTCATCAAGACCTCTTTCTATAACAGCAAATCCGACCATGTTATCCGGTCCGACATCATACAAACTTCCGTTGTAGCTTACATCCCGCACAAAGTAACTTCCGGTGTATATATTATAATACGCCTTTTCATTCACTGCCGGCTTCGGGACAACAAACACCTTGGTTGACGCCGAAACGCAATACTTATCATCGAGAACCGTTGCACAGCTGCAGTTAAACGTTCCGGATGCATCCTTTGAGAACTCTATCGGATCGTAGCTGTCCGCCGCAAATATAATTTCTTTTAATACCCCGTTATCTGCCGAATATTTTACAAGCTGTGCTGTGTTAAACTTTTCGGTAAGCGCCGCATTTTTTACTGCGTCTGCCGTTTCGGTCTTCTCGCCGTTTATCTTCAAACTGTCGCGGGCGGTAAACACCTCCATCTTATTATCCGTTGTGAACATTCTGACAGAAATTATCGGAGTAAACGCCGCCGTATCAAATGCGGATTCAACGAGATATCCGACACCGCTGCCGCTTGAATTAATTTCATAGGCTACGATTTTACCGCGGCTGTCCACATAAAACAGTCCCGACGCTCCGGCAGTCAGCTCATCAATTTTCCCTCTGCTTATAAGCCGTACGCAGTAATCGGATATCTCATATTCCGCATCGCCTATATATGCATAGCTTTTCCCCTCGGCATCATCTGTACGCATCCTATCGGCAACTCCCATTACCGTATTCGAGGACGCTTCAATTCTGACTGCTCTCGCAGAACCGCTGTACGCGGATTCGGCAACAGAGAGAACATCATCCTCCTTTATATCCTCAAACGATATTTCCTTACCGTTTCTGTATATGCGATATACGCTGTCGCTAAGCCGCAGCGAAGGTTCATCATATTTGAGATTTATGCTTTCATCCTCTATGCGAACTCTTGATGCAATGTACGTCTTATATTCCGTTATCAAAACAACATCGTATTTCCCGTCGCCGTCATTATCAACAAACTTTGCTTTGCCGTTGTTTATCTTCAGACGTTCGGAATCATACTCCACCGCACCGCCGTTATAAATCATATCCGCTACATTCGAAACGGTCAGCGTCCGTTTCTTGTCGGCATTCTTTGCATCGTAATATGTAACTGTCTGTCCGGATATATTTACTATATCGCTGTCCTCAACCTCTACCGTTTTATTATCATTCTTATCTTCTATATATATTACCTCTCCTGTCTGCTCACCCGGCTTTCTGTAATATACGGTCACATTACAGCCGAGATAATCATCCGTCAGGTGCCTCGGGTCGCTGTATAATTCATCATTGATTCTTATTGAATCGCCGCCCATATTCCCAACTCTGTTAAGAGCCGTAAAGCTGTTTTCCTCAAGTATACCGCCGGTTGTGTATATATCCAGCACTTCACTCAAAAACGTTTCTCCCTCGCGCGTATCGAGAACCGTCTCGGATCCCTCGATTCCGCTCAGCCGGAACATATCGGCATGCATTGTATTATATATAATTTTTGCAACGTCAATACGCCGTGCAACAGCGTCTGCGCTGCCTATTCCGGAGGATATCCCCGTTCTTCGGCCTACCGTCATATATCCGTCCGGATAACCGCCCATATTTTCCGCAAGCTGCTGTGCCCCGAGCATACATACGAATATTTTTATCAGCTGACCGTTTGTTACAAAGTCATCCGCTCCGAAGCGTCCGTCACCATAGCCCTTCATGTAGCCGCTGCGCACAGCCGTTTCCACACAGCCCCGTTCGCTGTCGCGTACATCAGTAAACAACGGTGTGTCATCTTCCTTTTCCTCAAGCTTGAATATTCTGCATATTATCCTTGCCATCTCACTTCTCTTGACCGGTGACTCATCCCAGAATTTACCCGTGTATTCATCGCTTCCCATAATGCCGAGCGCATCCAGAAGCCTAAGCGTTTTGCTGTCGCTGCTGTCATATGTCGAATTTGCTTCTGTCGCTCCGCAAGTGATACCCGAAAGGCCAAGCACAAGCACAAGAATAACAGCCACACTTCTTAAGGCAATCAACTTTCTATTCCACATATTCATCCTCCTTCAATATTAATGCTTAACGATTTATTAAAGCTTACCGATTTCAAATTCGTTCATGCAGCGCCAAATCATAACAGCGGCTTCAGCACGATTTGCAGGCATTGCCGCCCCGAAGCTTCCATCTCCGATCCCGTTTACTATTCCCGCTTTTGAAAATGCTCCGACCGCATTCCTTGCGTAATCCGAAATCATCGAATAATCCGAAAACCTTTCTGCATAATTTCCCGAATCACTGTTGAACTCTTGCCCTGTTATTTTAGAAACAGTTCTGTATAAAACAGTAACCATATCCTCACGGGTAATCTTTTCCCCGACACCGAAGCGGTTTTCGCCCACTCCGTTTATAATTCCGAGCTTCACCGCTTTCGCAACATACGGTGCATACCATTCTGAAGACTCAACATCGTCAAACGCGGCCGTCTCCGATGCTTCGGCTTCAAGCTCAAACGCCTCGCAAATAAGCTTGACAAATTCTTCTCTCTTCACCTCTCTGTCCGGTGCGAATTTGTTTTCGCCGATACCGTCTGCCGCACCTTTTAAATAAAGTGCCGATATTGCATCCTCTGCCCATTCAAATTCATTAAGATCGACAAACGGATGCTTATTCTCATTTACATTTCCGCTTTCAATATCTCCGCTGCTTTGATTGTTCTGAGGAACACTGTCGACGGTATATGACTTTGAGCCGCCTCCGCCGCCGCTGCTTCCGCTTCCGCTGTTTTTGTTTTCATTTATTTTCTTTTCGGCCGCAGTCAATGCATCCTCCACCGCATCAACCAAATCGGTCACGGAAGTAAATCCGCTGCTGCGTGCCGTCTCCGTGACAATTCGCATTGCCTCATCGGAGATCTTAGTGCTTGTTTGATTCTTAAGTCCGGATAAATCATCCTTTAATATATCTGTGTTCCTTAAAAGCAAGTCCTTCATCGAGGTATATGCGGCATGATTTACCTCGTCCAGGAGCATACTCTCCAAAACCGCAGTTTCAAACACACTCCAATCCTTGAGCTTACCGCTGTATTCCGTCTTAATATTTTTAATAATACGCCCCTGCGCCGCGGAATCAAGCTCTGAAAATCTCTTATTTTCAACCGAAAGTGCCGAAACTTTTCTGTCGTAATCCGCCGTCAGCTCTGCCAATAATTTATCATCGGATATATCCGTCAAAACAGCCATAATCGAACCGTTTGCGATTCTTGCCGCATTTTCGGCTGTCAGCGCACTTGTGTATTTTTCTGCCGCCGTATTGATTTTGTCTTTTATCTCTGCTGTCTGTGCTTTGTATAAATCAATCCATATTCCGGCACTTCCGAAGATAATTTCATTATCTCCGTCAGTCACAAATTCCAAAATGCCCTTGCCGCTGTTTTTAAGCTCCTCAAGTGACTCGTCAAGCTTTTTATTATTTACATAGTATTTATATTGATACACCGGCGCACTCTCTCCGTCAACATCAATGACAAGCTCAATATTATAGAACTTTGCTGTGCTTTCGTCGTCATAGAGTGTAAAGCTTTTGCTGAAGCTTCCGTCCGCCGCACTTCTGAGTCTTCCTATATATAGTATATCCGAAGCCGCATAGCCCGTACCTCTCGGGTGGGCAATTAACGAGATGCTGCGACTGTCAGCCGATGAAAGCTTTCCGGATATCGAAACTGTCTTCCCACTTATCTCGCATTTATCAATGATAACCGATGTGGGTTCGGCAGGCCGTCTGATGGATTTGCAGACGATTCGATATGTATTTGCATATGTTCCGTCGGCGCTGACAGCCGTAATATCAATAATTTTTCTGTCAGTGACATTTTTAATCTTGACCTTAACGTCATTACTGTCCGCAGTGACAGCAACATCCTCTGCTGTCAGATTGCTGTACACATCCGCATATATGCCCGTCTCACAATAATCGGAGGCGGAGTCAAACTCCCCAACCGGACAATCTCCGACAGTTACCGCGCTCACGAGATTCTGAGCCTCGGCCTTCATGCTTCTTGAACTCAAAACGATATAGTCAAGCTCAACCGTGCTGCCTGCCGCATTATTTATAAAGTCAAAGCGCAGATTCGGATATGTTTCCTTATCGGTGTACTTATTTATAACAGATGTATTTTCGATGCTTTGCAGGTCAACCTCATAAACCTTGAATTCATTACTGTTCTTTTCGACAGGTATCGAATTTACATTAAAGCACTGCCACGGGTTTGCATAGTAAAAATATGCCTGAACCACCGATGACGGTGATGAGTTTTTAATGCTGAAACGCAAATACCTGTGCTCATTGGTTTTGATTTCGATATTGGGTGCAGTTATATTAGGGTCGTTTCCGCTCGCGGTCAGCACAAGAGCACCGTTATTTACACCTAAAATCTCACCGTTGCTGCGAGCGTCAAACCCCTCTGCATCTGTGACAAAATCCCATCTCAGATCTCCCGAAAACTCTGCGTCCTCAAGAGCGAATGAACCGGGCATTTCAAATATGCACAGTATCATAGCGACTGTCGCTGCAATTAACTTCTTTCTGTATAGCTTCATATACATCTCTCCTATCATCTAAAGATTTTGTTATATAAGACATTTAATTAATTTCGGTTATAGCATCTGCCTAATTGGTTAATACTTGAAATTCGCCGTATAGTAAATATTGCAATATATGAGATTTTTATTCAGCAGCATTTCAATTTACCTTTGTTTTCCTGTCAGCTCAAAATATGACTTATATATAATTTCCGGTGTATTATATCCCTTTAAATTTTGCAATTTTTATATTATTAAGTGAATTTTGTATAAATATAAGATAAATTTTCAGAAATCTTTATGCAATTATATTATTTATTTTTCTTATATTCTATTGTATATTATATACATAGCATAAATTGATTTCAACTGATTATTTTCAGTAAATGGTAGGTGTTTTTATGGTATTTGATAATTTTAAATCAGATAAGCCGGTTGATTTAGATTTTTCAACTGCCTTCAAAGCAGACAGAAAAACCGAATTTTTCCTTAACACGTACCGGCGCAACTCAATTCCGCACCGACATGACTTCTTTGAAATTATGTATGTATTAAAAGGTACAATACATCATTCGGTTAACTTCAACAAACCGATCACAATGAACAAAGGGGACTATATGCTGATAGATATCGACTCCATACATGAATACTGCGGCGAAAACCATGAGGTTATAAATATTGCGTTTTATGACAGCTTTATCGATAAACGCATGAACGGAAATTCAAAGATATATGATTTGCTGTGCAGCAAGAAGGTCGGTCTTAAAAGTACCGCCGCAACTTTTCCATCCTGCATGGTTCTGCATGACAACTCGGGAATTATTTTTGATATGATAAACATAATATTCAAAATGCGGGAAAACACCGGCAAGGATTCTGCGGCATTTATCAGGCACTGCATAATTTCAATGCTTATTTATATCAGTACCTCACCTGACACCGACTTCCTTCCCGGAAACATCAGCGAAGCTACCTCACACCTGCTTGACTATACCAAGAAAAACTACTCAAATCAAGGGATTTTAAATGACGCGGCCGCAGAATTGAACTACTCTGTATCATATTTATCCGCAAAATTCAAAGAGGATATGAAAACATCCTTCAGGTCATATCTTCAAAAATATCGTGTTGAAATGGCAAAGACGCTCTTTAACACTACCCCCTTGAATGTATCTCAGGTATCTTCAGATGTGGGATATAAGGATGTAAAATTCTTCTCCGCTCTGTTTAAAAAGTATACAGGTATAACTCCGTCTCAATACAAGAAAAAGGTTGTGACGTGGCTGTGAATATTTTTATACACTGCGGCATGGCTTCAGGCATACGTTCAAGAAAAACTATTCATAGCGATAACCAATCGGAGGTATGCAAAGGCAATGCGCATACCTCTTTTTCTTTGTGTTCCGCCGAAAATATATTTTACGGAGGTTATGTACACAAAATCAGGGATTTTCTTAAAAAATGACAAAATATATTCGTGATTGCTTCGAAAAACAAAACTCAAATTCCTGTGGTAGTGATACCGTATCGGTTCGACCCCGATCAGCGGCACCATAAAAAAATGCTTGAAAACACGCTGTTTTCAAGCACTTTTTGTTATTACGCACAACCCCAGCGAACACCTCTCCGCCTTGCCATATCTAACCCTTTTCTAACGCATTAATTTATGCATGATGAATTGTAAAAAATCTCATTATATATAGCTCTATCCTTATCCCCAAACTCATGGAAAAATTTTCTGTATCTGCTCATGCTAACATCGTTATCAAAATCTTTATTTAGTGTAATATGCTGTCCGTTTCCCAAAAAATCTTTAAAGAATTCCTCATCGCCTGTATACTCCACTTTGCTGATACTGATTTCAGTTGTGTTCTTCAACCTATACATTGTTAACCTCACCATCATATTCAGGTATCTATTTATTTGTATTACTTTACGTAACTCTTCAGGATTTTCAGCATAGATATCGGCATAAATCTTCATATTGGCAATTAACTTATTTTCTAACGGCGTCTTATAATTCACTATAGGATATTCTGATTCTATATAGGGCAATAAAAACACCCGAGCATCGCATTGCGGAAATACATAAAGCATTCTAAATAAATATGTATCTTCTTTTATCATTTCACCTTTTCGTTTTGCAATTTTTGCAGCACGGAATAAATTATATACGCCCTCTACACAACACTTTAGTTCCAACTGATAGTATTGCACACACTTTTCAAAGTATGTCATATTATAGTTTGCAATATACTCATAATACTTGTTAAATCCCTTTATATCTTCTTCCGCCTTTGCATTTGAATAGTTATGTCCATCACAAAACTTGCCATCTGTAAGTTTATATATAATTGATGAACCTGTACTCATCATTTCCAAAATATCCTCATTTACTTTTTGATATTCTGCTATTGTATACTCACTATCCTTCATTCGCTTTATATGTTGTTGTATTTCCTCCTTTGACATAATACTTTCTAAGTTATCTTTTCGATGCTCAATGACTTTATCCATTGTACGAGCATACCTTTTACGCGCCGCATCATCTACAAACCCGTCTCTTTCCTTTACATGCGAATATACGGATTCATACTTAGCGTTGTCCGTATAATCATCATATAGTATTAGAAACGTTGTCATATTTACCGTGTTTTCCTTTAGTCTGTGAATATAATCCTCGCAATTCGATGTTATATCCGAAAGGTACTTTTCAACACCATTCCACAACCCGCTCCAATCATGTAGAATACATTCCTCTACAATAGATTTAAACTTATTTAATGTCATGCACATTTATATTACTCCTCTCATTTTATTTTTATATCAAACTTAATTTTCAGCAATTATGCATATCAATGTATTTCATCGCCTCATTCAGTAATTCCAATCTCCTCCGATACTCCCATTTTACCGATTAACTTATTTGAGGAATCATACCTCTTCTGTATTTCTATCTGGCCGCATAGCATCGGATAAACATTCTTCATGTATTTAAATTCGTTTCCTTTTGGCAAAAATCTTGCATTTCCCTCCGGACACGATAAGCTCGTAAACCCTGGCAAAAGGGTGTCGCGAAAATCATCGCAACACCCTTTTGATACAGTTTTGTAAAGCAATCACTGCCATGCCCAACGCTATTCACCCGCACAACAGCCATTACACTTATTCACTTTTAAAATTGACATATTAAAGCATCATTATACTCAGAAACAGGAATAAACGTTGCCTTATTGTACTTATCTCCGTTATTCCAATTCACTGTATGGAGTGATAAATACTTTTGTCCGTCACGGTCAGTAAAAATCATTCCGTGTCCACCTTGATCGCCGCCGCTCAATTTTTCCGAAAACAAAAGCTTATCCTCTTGAATCCATTTCCCGTCAACTTTTCCGTTTTCACTCCGGGCTACACCTACGCAATAGCAGTTGTTTTCAAAATTCGACCAAAGCATAAGCAAGCTGTTTTCACGGGTTTTATACATATAAGGTCCATCCGTAATATTGCAATCCGTCCATGACGGAGAATCCGCTCTGAAAAGCTCGATAGGCTCTGATGTAAAATGCGTCAAGTCATCAGAAAGCCTTGCCACCGCCATTCTTCCGACATTATCGTCCATACAAGTCCACTCGCGAACAAAAATCATCCAAGGCGTGTTATCCTCATCTACATATAACGTTCCGTCAATAGCATCCCACTCAGGCGGAGTTATATGTCCATCGGTTATTTCCCTGAAAGTTCCGTCGGGTTTGTCGGCTCTTAATATCGAGCAGCCTCTTTTCCCTCTTTGTGCGGAAAAGTACGTCGCAAACAAATAATACTTACCTTTATATTTATGCACCTCCGGCGCCCACCTGTTTTTGACCGCATCCTCGGGAAACTGAACAAATCCGTCAACCTTAAGCCATTCTCCGTCAAGCCTTCCGCTTGTATTCTTATAGCACGTCCACACGGTGTCCTTATCATCATTTTCCGAAGGTCCTGAACCATACATATAATAAGCGTCATCTTCAACTAAAATAAACGGGTCTCTCATCGAACCGACATCAACTTTAATAATCATTGTCTTACATCCTTTTCTCGTAAATAAATCAGTCTTTGCGTCTGCATAGAAATATCGTCATTCGGCTAATTTTGAAGCGTTACTTTATTCAAACTCGGCCATGTTCTTACAAAGGCTCTTATATCTTTCAAATCTGAAAAATCAGAATAATCAATGCTGATCTCCATAACACCTTTCCGATTCCTTTCAAGCACAACAGGAACATATTTAATTCCGACAAGTTCATCCACCTGTGAAGCTACACCGTTATCATTTTTTGAAACCTTTTTATAACCGCAGACAGCAAATGTGTATGACGCTTGTTCCGTGTTATTTTTAGAAAAAGTCAGAGAATATTTCTTTTCTTTTACATTATTTTTGAGGTTTAAAACCCTGATTTCAGCATCGTCCAATGTCGAAAAGTTATACTCTAAATATCGTTTGCTCAATGCGCCGCTTTGCATTTTTATTCCGGAATCAATCTTTAAGCAATAGTCCGTCTTAGGCTTTAAAAGCTCATCAACTGTCAAAATCACCTTACCGTTATTTTCATTTACCTCAGCGGAAAATACCACGTCTTCCGCCGCTCTCTCACCCAGCTTTAACTTTTGACATACCGATTCAAGATTCGGCACATCGTTAAAATCAATCTCAATTTTATAAATCTGTGAGGTGATTTCACTTCCATTACATACATTATCCCCGGAATCATACAAAGATACATTGTTTACGTCCCCTGCAACAATGTTTGTTGAAAACGTAATCGATCCGTCCATGGGCATCTTATAATGTGCATCCAAAACGGAATCGTCAAAAATCAGAGTATACTTCCCCGGCTGCAAAACCTCATTGAAACTAACAGTCAATCCCGTTTCCGAGACATTTGTCAGCGAGAAATTTTCAACTCTGTTACCCGTTAATGTATTTGTTATAATAACATTCTCTTTGGCCAAAAGATCGACATCATCCACCTCGGGAAATGTTAAATTCAGGCTTCCCTTGTTATCATCGATGTATTCATCCTCGCAATTTACCAACAACCCAAATTTTCCGTATGTGCGCGAAACCTTAACATTATCGAGATAAACAAAGCTTTCTTCATCCATACCCTCGACAGTCTGTGTTCTAAAGCCGAGCTTTGAAAATCCCCTGAGCTCCTGTGCGAGGATTTCCTCCTCATTTATTTTCACACCATCGACATATGAATGCACCGTAGCCGATTTATCCTTTATGTTTTTAAACACAATCTCAACTGTATGCCATTGTGTAAGGTCATAGGAATCGGTGGTTGGCTTAGTGCTCCACCCTCCGAGATGAGGGTTTGTGATTGTGGGTTCAAAATAGCTGAACTTGTTGACTGCATTGTTAATCCAGCTCAAGTGGGTTTCCTGCATAGCATCGTCATAAAACAAGGTGAGCAGTCTTCTTGATGCGCCCGTAAATTTTACATCGAAAGAAACGCTGACGTTTCCCTCTTCAAATATCTCACCGAATTGTATACCCGGCTCACCGTCTTTGTTAATCTTCATAACACGGTTACCGTCATCATCTGTCGCACCAAACTCGCTTTTTCCCCTCAAAGCCTGCCAGCTGCTATCCGGTCCCTTTCCCTTTTCGGTATCGTACATACTGTTGTAATCTTCAAAATCATATTCGCATAAATAGGGCGAGGGATTTCCAACCGTAAACTCAACCCAGTTCGGCATCGAAAATTCACCAAGACCTCCGGTTATACTCTCGTCCAGAATTAATTTATAGCTGCCGTCGGGAAGTGCATTGGCAAACTCAACGACAAACCAATCAGCACTCACCTCTGATACAGTATATCCGTCAATCCTGTTGCCTTCGTTATCAGCAATAACCAGAGTGTTGCTATCTATCATCTCTGCCGCCTCCGGCGAAACATTAACAAGGCTTCCCGATATGACAGCTGTTCCGCTGTCATATCGAGTTTTTTCAAGTTCTGCGCCGACACCGATTGTATTTTCCGAGCATACAACCTTTAAATTGTCAATCAGGAAATATCTATTGTCACTTCCTGCCCAATTACCATCGTTTGCCTCAACCATGAAGTTTAAAACCTCAACCGCCTGCATATCGGCGCTGATAGGCTCGGCATTCATCTTGTTTTTATCGAGATAATAGTTGATGGTCGCCTTGCCGTCGGCAAAATTCGTGATTTCAATTTCTGCCTTATGCCATTGGTTCATAGGGCATGAACCGCTGTACGCTACAGTTGCCCATGTGTTCGGCTTCTCAAAATAATATGCTTTTTCATCTTTGTTTGGGTTAAACCAAAGCATATGGGCCTGATAGTCAGTTCCGGCGTATGTTCCGCTTGAGTCGGTATCCGACATAAATCGAACAAGCATCTTTTCCAGCTTACCATCCGAGCCTTTAAAATCGAATGATACACGGATATTGCCTGTCGATACCGCTCTGCTAAGCTTCAACGCAGGACCGCCGTTGAGCCCCAGCTTCATTGCCGTATTGCCCCCATCGGTATAGGAG
>CACXES010000137.1 GCA_902766745.1 uncultured Ruminococcus sp. | reverse complement strand
TGCTCCGCTGCGGCTCCTCCTCCCAAAAAACGTCGGGTACAACCCTCCGTTTTTCGGGAACCCTACTGCCCGGTCGGCAATGTATAAATATTTCAAAAAATATGATTTGCGTAAAAATGGGGAAACACAAATTAGTTTTAAGTTGACATTTTAAGAGATTTGGCTTATAATATAAAAAACATGATTAATATAATGAAAAGAGGATGTTTAAATGAGTGAATGTACACATGATTGTTCAAGCTGCGGCGAGGAGTGCGGAGAGCGCAGCCGCGAGAGCTTTCTTGAGCCTGCAAACAGTATGAGTAAAATAGGAAAGGTTATCGGTATTGTAAGCGGCAAGGGCGGCGTCGGGAAGTCTCTCGTCACCGCTATGACTGCGTCGGCTCTCGCAGCGCAGGGCAGCCGTACGGCGGTGCTTGATGCGGATATTACCGGGCCTTCGATACCTAAGATTTTCGGTATTGAGGATAAGGCAAAGGGCAGTGAGTACGGGATTCTCCCGTCGGTGAGCCGTGGCGGAGTTAAGCTTATGTCCGTAAATCTTCTTCTTGAAAATACAACTGATCCGGTAGTGTGGAGAGGTCCGGTAATCGCCGGAACCGTAAAGCAGTTCTGGACTGACGTGGTGTGGGATGATGTGGATTATATGCTGGTGGATATGCCCCCGGGGACGGGTGATGTGCCGCTGACCGTGTTTCAGTCGCTGCCCGTTGACGGAATAATAGTTGTCACATCTCCGCAGGAGCTTGTGTCGATGATTGTCGGCAAGGCGGTTAAAATGGCGGAAATGATGGATATTCCGATCCTGGGACTGGTGGAGAATATGAGCTATCTCGAGTGTCCGGACTGCGGCCGCAGAATAGAGGTCTTCGGCAAGAGCCGCATAGATGAGACGGCGGCGGAGTACGGCTTAAAGGTTCTGGGCAGAATACCGATCAATCCCGAGATTGCCGAGAAGTGTGATGAGGGCTGTGTGGAGCAGCTTGATACCTCCTGCCTCAAGGCAGCGGTTGATGCCGTAAAGGCTCTCGGATAATTTATAATAAAATATTTCAGGCGGTCGATTTTTCGGCCGCCTGTTTAAATTTGTACATTTTTATATTATTTATACAAAAGCAAGTATATAATCTTTGCCGCTTCGGCACGGGCGGCACTGTTTTCGGGATTGAAATTCCCGTTTTCGTCACCGTTTATAATTCCACAGCCGGAAAGCCTTGCAACGGCATCGGCAGCGTAATCCGAAACCGTTGCCATATCCCGAAGCGTGGTTTCGTCAGCGGACGGAATGCCGACATTGAATTTGTCTGCGTAACGCATAATCATTACGGACATATCCTGTCTCGATACAGGTGCATCCGGTGCAAAGGTATTCTCTCCGACGCCGTTTACTATTCCCTGATTATATGCCCAAATAACGTATCCGCTGTACCATGAATCGGATGCCACATCCGAAAACGGACCTTCCGTTTCTGATATGTCGGCATCGCTGCAGCGTGAAAGAATAGCGCAAAATTCCGCTCTTGAAATATTCGCTTCAGGGTTAAAGCTGCCGTTTTCATCGCCGTTTATGATACCTCTTGATGCCAAGGCGGTTATATAAGCATGAGCCCAATGTTCGTCGGTGACGTCATCAAAGCTTATGGTGTTTTTGTTTTCGGCTTCCGGGGCATTGTCGTCTGTGGTGTCGGTTTGCGGATCATCATTGACGCTTACTGCGGTTGAAGTGCTTGGGGAGAAGCCGCTGCCGCTGCTGCCGGAGCCGCTCGACGGCTTCTTGTTGGGATTATAGGTTTTGCGCCAGTCATCGGTATAGTAAACTCTGATATTATCATTATCGCTGAGCGTGTATGCGGACATTGCTACATCCGGCTCGTCACCGTTTACCGTGTAGAGCCATCCGCTGTATGCTCCGTTGTCAAGCTCCCCGAGCCTTGTTCCGTCGGGGTGCGTTATGTACGAGATGTAACCCTTTTCGGCACCCTCGTATGTAAAGCCGTTTTCGTCCAGAACATTGCAAAACAGTGACAATACCGTTGAATCCTCTAAGACCTTTGTGCTTGTTTTTTCTATCCATATCGGATAGCTTCCCGAATGGGATTTGCTGCCGTGAATCTTATCACCGTACATCTCAAAGGTGACTGTGATTTCCTTTTCGGAAAAGTCCCGGAAGCGGTACACGGAAAAGGCTTTTCCTGTGCTTTTTGCGCCCAGGTATGCGGCAAGAGCCCTAAAGCCCTGTTCTGTGGCAAGGGTGTTTGCTGTGTTCGGGTCGGTATAGCAGAAACCGTCGTTTGTGGGTACAGTGTAGGTCAGAAGTCCGTCAACCGCAGTTTTGCCGTTCTTTATAAAATCGGTTTTGCTGTCAATATCAATTCCCATAGCGGCAAGTCCGCATATAATCATTGCGTCTGTGTTTGCACTTCCCCAGCTTCCGTTTTCGCCCTGTGCGGCAGAGAGCGCAGAGAGCATTAAATCCGACGCCTCTTTGACCCTTGCTTCATCGATGTACGGTGCGATTGCGGCAAGTGCCATGGCTGTTGAATCGTAGTCAACGTAGCTGCTGCCGCCCCAGCTGTAGCCGTATACGCCGTCCTCGTTCCTTTCGGAAAGAATGATATCAATAAGCTTTTCGCGGGTCAGTCCGTCGGTTATTGTATAATTCCCGCTGTCGTAGGCGAGAAGTGCGAATATTGAAGCGGTGACATAGCCCAAATTATTCTCGGACGTATCCGATATCAATTTTATAAGATTTACGGTTTCTCCGTTTGAGTTAACCGCTTCTGTGGCGTTTATGCCTGCCGCCGTTAACTCAAGAACAACTCTTTCTATGTCGGTTAGGTTATTGGATGCCACAGCGGCATCGGTCAGGGCACCGATGTCCTCGGTACTCAGTGTGGGTGCATTGCCGTAGGCTGCCAGATCGAGAATTTCCCAGCTTGAATACGGAGCCGTAAATGTCGCTGCGATGTTTTTTGCAATCGCATCCGCACTCGGCGATTCAACAGTCAATTCACACCATGCGGGGATGCCCTCATCGGTTTCGGCGTAAATAATTGATGTTCCGGCAGCGTCAGCGGTAAATTCCGCCTTTCCGTAATCATCGGTTGTGCAGAGGACTATGTCGTTTGTGCCGTCAACGTATTTTTTTACCTCGATTCCGACTTCAGGAGATGTATTATCCGCAATTTCATCTTCCTTATAAGCCCCGTAGAGTGTCATGAAGCTGCTGAGAGTAAGGCTTACCTTTTCGCCGAGCGATGCGGTAGCGGTGCGCTTGTCGAAAAACGAATAGGTGTCTGTCCAATAATCGGTGTCTACATATAAAAAGCTTTCAAAGACGTCACCGTCGGCTATCGGCGCATCGGCAATTGTGTAGGCGTTGTAGCTGTGATAGGTTTCGTTATACTCACCGTTGTTGGGCGTTCTGCCGTTTATCATAAATCCCACAGCCGAGGTTTCAACTCCGCCTGCCTTGGTTATATATCCCGATTCGCTCACCTCGAGATAGTCGAAGGGAGCATTTATAAAATCGTCTCCGTAAGCTGCGGCATACATGGCTGTCATGGCATCAAGTGCCGTTATTATTCCGTCTTTGTCAGTGTAGCCGAAGTTTTCGGCAGAGTCGGCACTGACCGAGATTTTTTGCGGCGGTATCAAAAATGCGCCGCAGCTCTCCGCTGCATAAACTTCCGTACTGTCTGTTGCCGCAAATACTGCCGTAATGTTTAAGGACAGCATAACCGCCGCCGCACATACAAGTGACAGTATTCTTTTTGTTAATCCTTTGTTCATTGATAGAACCTCCTGTATATTTTATATATCAGTACCGATATAAAACGGTATGATAAACAAAAAACCGACCCCACATATGCAGGATCGGTTAAGCGCATCAAAAATAACGGGTACAGAACCCGCCGATTCATCCGCCTCTCCAATCCCCTGTGGAGCAACAAATCACAAATACGGCAGGTCTTCCGACTTTGGGGCGCATGATATATGCATGGTATTCACCTTCCCGTTTTCACAGTGGTATCCGAATACCCAAAACCCGTCACGGCAGCAAGGACTGTTCGGGATTTTCACCCGTATTCCCTATTATCGCAGCCAAGCTTGCTCAAGCTGCGCACCGTATTGCGTTCAGCATAAGGTATTTTAGCACAACATATCTTATATGTCAAGGTAAAATTTACGCATCTTAAGTTTTTAATATTTTTTTCTGTTATTAATAATATTTTTCTATAACGCCGCAAGCGATCTTTTGACCGGCGTTGCCCGATGGCTGAGTGGAAAAATCATCCGGAGCGGAATGGATAACGACCGTGCGCCCGATAATATCCTTAACCGAAAATCTGTTTGTCAAAAAAGCGCAGAATGCCATACCGTTTACTCCGAACAGAGGCGGCATATCTCCTGCGTGGTAGGGGTGCAGGCAATCGTGAGGGTTGTAATGTCCCATAGCGGCGGCAAAGGGATCCTTGCCGTTTCCGCTGCAGCTTCCCCCGCTGTGAATATGAAACGCAAAAATCGGCTTATAGCAAACCTCGTCTGTGTCCGGCAAACCGAAGATGCGGCTCACTACCATTGTTCCCGACGAGGTTTGATAAAATGCGGTTGTCCCGCGAAGCTTGGGGTAAGCCTCGTTGCCCTTTATTTTTGCAATCGCCTGCGGCATATGCTTCAGCAGGGATATTAAATCTGTGTTGCTGTTCAATGCTTATCGACCTCCGAAGTGTTTTCTTATATAGAATATGAAAAACCGCAAAAAAGGTTACTGCGAAGACACTCATATCTTTCATTTCGGTACTTCGGAGATAAATTTCTGCACATATTTCAACAAATATATGTTTGGATTTTGAAGGAATTATGTCATGTTTACATAATTAAATCGATTTAAGGCTTAAAAATTTGATTTTTGCGCCGATATGTGATAAAATATAAGCTATGCGTGCCAAAATACGCAAATTTTACGGCAAGGAGAGTTAAAGATGAAAAGGAATATAATTATTTCAGCGGTTGTTATGTCGCTTATATTTACCTGCTGCACAGCTTTTGCGGAGGGAGATTCCTCCGTTGTGTCGGATATCTTCACATATACAGAGGTCGGCGGCGGCATTAAAATCACGGATGTTAAGGATGTGACGGGAAAGGTCACTGTCCCGGAGGAGCTGGACGGCAAGACGGTCGTTGAACTGGACGAGGGCGTCTTTGGCGGAAGCTCAAACATAACCGAGGTAGATATGCCGGATACGATTAGAAAAATCGGTGCGACCTGCTTTGCCTACAGCACAAGCATAAAAAGCGTGCGCTTGTCCAAAGCCCTTAAGGCTATTCCGAACGGTGCCTTTAACCGATGTGAATCGCTTATCGGAATAACAATCCCCTACGGCGTGACCACAATCGGCAGCATGGCATTTGCCTCATGTCCTTCGCTGTCATCGGTATCCGTTGCAACAACTGTTAATTCAATCGCAGAGGATACCTTCTCAGACAGCCCGAATGTTAAGTTCTACTGTAAGCTGAGCGATGAGCCTTACGGTGTGACCTATGCTCAAAAGCATGGGATTGATTACGAAAACCTTATAACGGTTTACTTGAACGGCAATGAGGTGGACTTCGATCAAGCCCCGATAACCGATACCGAGAGATACAGGACACTGGTTCCGCTCCGTTCTGTGCTTGAGGATATGGGTGCCGAAATCGAGTGGTACAACGATATGAATTATGCCGGACTTAACATAGGTGACTTTCGAATACTGATAAAGCCGTACAGTGAGTTTATGAGAGTGAATGACGAAACGGTGTTTTTGTCATCACCTGCAATAGAATATAATGAGAGAATTCTACTCCCCATACGCGACGTTGTTCAGGTTGTGGGCGGAAGAGTCGTTTGGGATGAATACAGCACATCAATCTCGATTACCTACTAAGCAATTAAGAAAAAAGCACTGCCGCATGAGTTCAATCTGCGGCAGTGTTTTTTGGGTTGATTTTATATCACAAGTCCGCCGTTGGGACTGATGACCTGCCCGGTTATAAAGCTGTCTGTGTCGGACAGAAAATATATTGCACGGGCAATTTCCTCGGGGGTTCCGAGGCGGCCGAGCGGAGTTTCCTCACACAAGGCATTGCGAGCCTCAAGTGTCAGCATTTTGTTCATATCCGTATTAATTGCCCCGGGAGCCACACAGTTTACGCGGATGCCCGATGGACCAAGCTCCTTTGCGAGAGCCTTGGTAAGACCGATAACACCGGCCTTTGATGCGGAATACGCCGCCTCGCAGGCTGCGCCGCATATTCCCCACATGGATGAAATGTTCACAATCGCACCGCCCTTACGCCTTATCATCTGCGGCAGAAAAGCACGGGTACAGTAAAATACACCTGTTAGGTTTATGCTCATTATTCTGTCCCAGTCCTCATCACTCATTGCGTCCAGCATATGAAAGCCGCATATCCCGGCATTGTTGACCAGAACGTCAACGCTCCCTGCCGCAGCAGCCATGGCGTTAACCTCATCGGACTTAGAAATGTCGGCATGAATTGCCTCTGCTCCGAGCTCTGCGGCAAGAGAGAGAGCCTCTGTTTCAGACCTGTTATAGTTTATAATTACACGCCAGCCTTTTTCGGAAAATAATCTTGCTGCTGCCGCACCTATTCCGCGGGAGGCACCTGTTATCAATACGCTTTTCATCATAGTAATCTCCATTCCGCCGCCCTGCATCGGCACAAATATTAATGAATTATCTCTTATCGGCAGGGCAGGAATGATAAGAGATTATTACGCCCATGTGCGTTTTCGATGGCTATGCCTCGGAAAATTTCGCACGGGCAACTAAATCCGCCGGAGGCATAACGTGAAAGGAGCTTTCACGTTATATCACTCCGTCTCGGTACAGTGCGTCTCGGATTGTATGAATGTCCGTGGCAGATGGCAATTGCCACTGCGTCTGCCGTGTCGTCAGGCTTCGGAACCTCTTTTAGGCCGAGCAGAAGCTTGACCATCTGTTGTACTTGATTTTTGTCCGCTCTGCCGTAGCCGGCAACTGCCTGCTTGACTTGAAGCGGAGTGTATTCGAAAATTTCCACATTGTGGTTCATGGCGGCAAGAAGAAGCACTCCTCTCGCCTGCGCTACGTTTATGGCGGTTTTTTGGTTGCTGTTGAAGAACAGCTCCTCGATTGCCATAAAGTCGGGCCTTGTGCGCTCAATAATCTCGTTTATGTCGTCGTAAATTGACTTTAGTCTATCAAACATATTCATTGATGCGTCAGTGGTAACCGCTCCGTGTTCAATCACCTTGAATTTGTTTCCGTCAAATTCAAGCACTCCGTATCCCACGATTGCATAGCCGGGGTCAATACCCAATATTATCATAATTCATAATCTCCGTTTCTTATGGCTAACTAAATCTGTCATCCGGCAGATAATTTTAGTTATTTTTTTCTGTCTGCGCTATTGCAAAAAATGTGCAATTACGTTATAATTATTTATATTCTAACATAAATCGGAGGAATTTACAATGGCAAAAGAAAAAGTTGTTTTGGCTTATTCGGGCGGACTTGATACTTCGATCATTATTTCGTGGCTTATCGAAAACTACGGATACGAGGTTATTGCTGTCTGCGGCGATGTCGGTCAGGGTAAGGAAACCGACGGACTTGAAGAACGCGCAAAGAGAAGCGGTGCTTCAAAATGTTATATAGAGGATCTGCGTGATGAATATGTTGAGGACTACATATTCCCCACATTAAAGGCAGGTGCGGTATACGAGGGCAAATATCTGCTCGGCACCTCCCATGCGCGTCCGATCATTGCGAAAAGACTTGTTGAAATAGCCGAAAAGGAAGGTGCTGTTGCCATCTGCCACGGCGCAACGGGAAAGGGCAACGATCAGGTGCGCTTTGAGCTTACGATAAAGGCCTTGGCTCCGCATCTTAAGATAATAGCTCCCTGGAGAATATGGGATATTAAATCCCGTGAGGATGCTGTGGATTATGCGGAGGCGCACGGTATAGAGATACCTGTTACGAAGAAGGAGTTATACTCCCGTGACCGAAACATCTGGCATATCAGCCATGAGGGAATGGATCTGGAGGATCCGGCAAACGAGCCTAAACTCGATTCGCTTTTAAAGCTTACCGTGCCTCCCGAAAAAGCTCCGGAGGAACCGTGCTATGTTAAAATCGGTTTTGAAAAGGGTGTGCCCGTATCGGTAGACGGCGAAAAGCTTGCGCCCCGTCCCTTGGTAGAAAAGCTCAATGAGCTCGGCGGTAAGTACGGCGTGGGAATTGCCGATATAGTTGAGGATCGTCTGGTTGGAATGAAGTCGAGAGGCGTATACGAGACCCCCGGCGGTACAATTCTTTACACTGCACTGAATGAGCTTGAATACCTCTGCTTGGATCGCGACACCCAGGCGTTTAAGCGTCAGGCCGCAATCAAGTTTTCCGAGCTTGTATATGACGGAAAGTGGTTTACACCGCTCAGAGAATCGCTCTCTGCAATGGTTGATGTTATGGAAGAAACCGTTACCGGTGAGGTTTGCCTCAAGCTTTATAAGGGCAGCGTAACCCCGGCAGGTGCAACGTCTCCGTATTCGCTCTACAATGAGGATATTGCAAGCTTCGGCGACAGCCATGAGTTATACAGCCATAAGGACAGCGAAGGCTTTATCAATCTGTTTGGTCTGCCCCTTAAGGTTCGCGCAATGATGAACCGGAAGAACGAGGATAAGCAGTAATATCCCGTCGGTGTACGCATATAATTAAGACGTAAATATTTTAAACATAAATAAAACAATCCTCCCGTGACGGAAGTATCACGGGAGGATTGTTGTTTGTGCGAAATAAAATCCGATAAGGCTTGCTTTTAATATTTTTATTTCTTTCTTAAAACAATTTTAATAAAGCGCAGGTACTTGCCGCCGGTATTCATTGCGGCTCTGTCGCCTGCGGTGTACTCGTTATCCTGCCTTAGCAAATTTGCCCGAACATTGTCATTCGATTCCGTTTCCGAAACAGTAATAATCTCCTCGCCATTGCGACAGCCTAAAATATCTGTTTATGTCTGAGAAAGATTGTTCAGCTGCTTTTTGTACTGCATGGGGGTGCAGGACATTTCTCTTTTGAAAACGTAGGTCATGTAGGACTGCGATGAAAATCCGCAGTCTGTGGCTATGTCCGAAAAGGACTTGTCTGTAGCCGTAAGCAGAAATTTAACTGCGCTTATACGCTTGGACAGAAGATAGCTGTGCGGTGTTTGACCTGTTGCGTCAAGAAATAGCTTGTGAAAATAAATTCTGCTCAAGTGAACATGAGCCGCAATATCATCGAGGTTTATACTTTGGGTATAGTTTTTGTCTATAAAGCTGATTGCCTGTTGTATGATTTTCATGTTTTTATGAAGGTTCGGAGTTTCGCGGCAAGAGGATTGTGATGCCTTAAACATTAGGGATAAAATTTCTAAAAATTTTATAGCTATATCAATGCTGCTGCTGTATTTCGTAAGCTTTGATTCTGAAATAAGTCCGTTTAAAGCTGATTCAAAGACATCGGGAGCAGACGGAGTATAAAAATCGGGAACGGAGTGGAGAAGCGCAGAAAGCTCCTCATCCTCGATAACTGCGTGAATATATATGCATTTGTAAGGGAGGTCGGTGTGGCGGAGCTGTCCCGGCTTAGCGCATATTACGCAGCCCTTTCGTATCGGAAACCGCTGATTTCCTATATATGAAAAGCCGCCGTTTTCCGTAATAAATTCGATTTCGTAGACAGATACTCTACGAGGCTTTGTGGAACTGACGTTCCCGTGTACCAAGGCTGCATCATACAGACCGAGATTGACAATTTGCGGAAAAATACGCATAGCTATCATCCTTAAATTCCTAAAAAGTAATATTTCTATAAAATATGATAACATTTTATCTGTAAATTGTCAAGCGGCTGTGATAAAATAGTGGCGTGAGGTGAGGTTCAAATGAAAATTACGGATATAAAAACCTTTGCCGTGGATTGCTTCCGCACAAACTGGGTATTTGTTAAGGTTTACACCGATGAGGGAATCGACGGTGTAGGTGAGGCAACCCTCGAATACAAGGAGAAGGCATTATTCGGAGCGGTGGAGCATATCAAGGAGTATTTGGTCGGTAAAAACCCTCTGAATATTGAGGAACACTGGCACAATATTTATCGTGATGCGTACTGGCGCGGCGGAGCAGTGCTTATGAGTGCGCTGTCGGCAGTGGAAACGGCGCTTTGGGATATACTCGGCAAGCATCTCGGCGTGCCTGTGTATCAGCTCATGGGCGGCAAGGTGAATGACGAGGTAAGGATTTACGTCAACGGCTGGTTTGCCGGAGCAAAAACACCGAAGGAATTCGGCGAGAAGGCTAAGATTGCGGTCAAGAAGGGAATCACCGCAATGAAGTGGGACCCCTTCGGTAAGTCCTATCTTGAAATTTCAAACAAGGACTTAAACACGGCACTTGAATGTGTTGCAGAGGTAAGAGAGGCAGTGGGAGACGGAGTGGATCTTCTTATAGAGGGTCACGGCAGATTTAACATTCCGACGGGAATTAAAATTGCCAAGGAACTGGAGCAGTTTAAGCCAATGTTCTTTGAGGAACCCGTTCCCCCGGACAATCTCGACGCCTTAAAGGCGGTACGCGATAAGTCGCCTGTGGCGATTTCCGCAGGAGAGCGGCTTTATACAAGGTGGGATTATAAGAGGATGTTCGACCTGATGGCGGCGGACTATATTCAGCCGGATATTTCCCATGCCGGGGGGATTATGGAATTAAAGAAAATCGCAGCGGAGGCGGAGTGCAGATATATTCCCTTTGCGCCCCACAATCCGTCGGGACCCGTGGCGAATGCGGCAACGCTTCAGCTTGCGGCAAGCTGTCCGAACTTCTCCATTCTGGAGATTATGTACTCGGACGTGGAATACAGGAAGGATGTAACCAACGAGAATCCGGAGTATAAGGACGGATATATGAAAATTCCCGATAAACCGGGTCTTGGAATAGAAATTAATGAAGAGGAATGTCTCAAGCATCCGTATCAGGTTCATACGTTGCGGCATTATACGGGCGCACTGACGGACATACGTCCGCCAAAGACAGAATTTTATTTTTAAGGGGTGGAATAAATGAGTAAATCAGTTTTTATAACAGGAGCAACAGTGAATACAGGGCTTGGTATCGCAAAAAAATTTGCCGAGGAGGGATATAACCTTTTCCTCGGAAGCCGCAGTGCCGAAAATGCCGAGCAGACGGCGAAGAAGCTTTCGGAAAAATACGGTGTATTTGCTAAAGGCTACGGGATGAAGGTCTTTGACGAGGAGAATGTCAAGACAATTTTCGGGGACATTAAGGAGCTTGGCTATTCGGTAGACTGCCTTGTGCTAAATGCGGCAAATCTCGGAATTCGTCAGAGGTTCTTTGATGTATCGGTGGAGGATTTCATGGATGTTATCAACACCAATATAGGCTGGAATTTTATGCTTGCACGACAGGCGGCACTTCAGATGAAGGAGGTGGGCGGAGGAGCCATTGTGTTTATCAACTCAAACACAGCGTACCGCGCAATTCCCGACAGGGTATCCTACAGTGCGTCAAAGAGCGGGGCTCTCGGAATGATGCGCGCTATGGCTCTGGATCTCGGAAAATACAATATAAGGGTCAATGCGGTTCTGCCGGGCATGATAAAGACCGACCGTTGGGAAAATAATTATAACAACTGCCGAGAGGCACTTTCCAACTACACACCGTTGGGCGACATAGCGGATTTTGAGGATATAGCAAACGCTGCGTGGTATCTGGGCAGTGATATGTCGAGAAATACCACCGGAGCGGAGTTGGTGGTTGACGGCGGAAATATGATTCAGCTTTATCCTATTGTGGACAAGGATTAAAACCGAATAATATTTGATGAGAGGAGAAAATAAAATGGAGCGATTAAAGAAAATAGGCGTAATAAAGCCGAAAAAATCCACGGAAATAAAAAAGTCAAAAATCGGCTTGGGCTTTGAGAAGCTTGACAGAGGCGTGTTTGATCCCGAAAAGGCGTATGACAAGGTCTGCGACTGCGGCGTAAAGTATGCGCGGATACAATCCGGATGGCAGCGCACGGAAAGAGCAAAAGGAGTATATGATTTTGAGTGGCTTGACAGTGTAGTTGACAACCTTATCCGCAGAGGGGTTGAGCCGTGGATATGTTTGTGTTACGGAAATGAATTATACACAAAGGCGGCAGAGAAGGTGTACGGAGCGGTAGGATGTCCGCCCATATTTACAGAGGAAGAGAAAACGGCATGGGCAAACTATACAAAGGCAGTAGCCAAGCGGTACGAGGGAAAGGTTAGATACTTTGAGGTATGGAACGAGCCGGACGGACAATGGTGCTGGAAGCATGGTCCGAATGCGGTTGAACTCGGAGAATTTACGATTGCTACCGCTAAGGCGATAAAGGAAGTCAGACCCGATGCAAAGGTAATCGGCGGCGTCATTTGTATGCACTCCCTGGATTTTCTGAACACTGCTTTGAAAACCGGAATGGGCGACTATATTGACTTTATTTCGTTTCATGAGTATACAGCCGATGAGCGCAAGGTGTTTGAAAGAGTGGACAGCTACAGAGCACTTGCGAAGATTTACAACCCAAATATCGGTATCATACAGGGCGAGAGCGGTTCTCAGTCCAGAGGAGACGGCCACGGAGCACTCCGCACCGGAGCGTGGACGGAGGAAATCCAGGCAAAGCAGTTGGCAAGACATACGATAGCAGATCTGATGACCGATGTGCATTTTATGTCATACTTTTCGTGTATGGATATGATTGAGGCGTTGAACGGCGATGTGAATGATAAGGCGTCATATCTTGATTACGGATACTTCGGCGTTCTTCGTGCGGAATTTGACGAGGACGGAAGATCAACGGGAGAATACAGCGAAAAGCCGTCCTATTATGCTTTGCGGAATATCTGCTCTGTTTTTGCGGAGGATTGCGAGGTATGCAAGCTGCCGGTAATCGTATGGTCGGAATATTCGTACAAGGTGTATGACAGGCTCCCCGATAATTACGAATTGACGGCGGGGGCATTTGAGCGTCCGGGAGGACGTGCATATGTATATTGGAAGCCGACCAACATAATGACCACATCGTACAAGTCCTTGATTAATATACAGTTCTATTCGGAGTACAAGAAGTTCAGATTGGTGGATATCATGGACGGAAGTATTTATGAAATTCCGGATGATATGATAGAGGATAAAGGCAACAACGTATACGATATTTGCGGACTTCCGGTTAAGGATACTCCGCTGATTTTAACCTTCGGTGATTTCTTGATTTAATTTGCTTAAAATACAAGGCTTCGGGAAATACAGTATTAGGGTTAATGCTATTTGGTGAATTTTTTAGTTTTCCCCAAATTTGAAGACAAAATAAACAGCGTAAGTACAAGGAAAAACGCAAATTAAAATTTGAAATTGTCTGCGAATTGATACACTGATAAATATTTCAAAAAATATGATTTGCGAAAAAATGCAAAAAAAAGAGGAAACTCAAAGGTAAATTCTGTTGACTTTTGATAGAAGATGTGTTAATATTATGATATAATTCTGCGAAACGGAGGGGTTGTAAATGGCATTAATAAAATGCCGAGGATGCGGAAATGATATCAGTGATAAGGCATCTTGTTGTCCGCATTGCGGAAAAAGTTTATCAGAGCAAGGTGAAGCTATCGCACAGAATGAAGCAAGAAAGTGTACAGAATGTGGAGCGATTTTAAGTGAGTCTGATACAGTATGCAAAAATTGCGGATGTCCGCTTGAGTATTCAGACGAAAACACAAACGCGGGGAAACAGAGTAATTTAAAGAATGATAGCAAAACGCCTATTTATAAGAAAAAAGCTTTTTTGATTACCTTGATTGCTGTTGTTGTTGCTATAGCCGGTGGAATTATAGCGTACAGTATGCTTAAAACTCCGGAGGAGGAAGTAACATATGATACAGCTTTTATTGATGACTTGAAAAAGGGATTGATGAATAGATGGGATTGCAAGCAAAAGATTGAAGATTCCGAAAACAGTTACCTTGGTAAGCTTGTGGATATAGAATTAAATGCCATCGGAGATTACTCAAACAGAAAGTTTGCCGACTCCACTCTACAAGAAAAGGTCATAATATATATCAACCTGTTAAAAGAACAGAAAGAATCTCTTACATACTATACATCTGATTATGTAAAATTTTCGGATTTGTGGGAAGAAGCAAGGCTCAAAAGAACACAGCAAATTGCTGCATTTATCAATGAATATAATTTAAAATTCCCTTCAAGATATGACGAAAATGTTAAAGATATCATGGATTCATCAAAGGTTGCAAATGAAAGAGATGTGCTGAAAGAAAAGATAGAAAAAATGAGAAGCTCTATTCAATTCAACCTGACGAAAGATGAGTATGGCTTTAAGTATTATGAAGCATTGATTGAGAATACAACGGATAAGGATTTCAAGAGTTTTATTATTTATATAAAACTGACAGATAACAGCGGGGTTGTTGTTGATACGCAGGCTGCATCGCTTCAGGATTTTAAAGCCGGTCAGACTTCTAAAGCGGAGTTTATGACAAATAAGGATTTCGCAAAATATGATATATCATTTGATTACTTTATTGATTAATTGGTTATTTAGCACCTGCGTGATTGTGGGTGCTTTTCTATTATAAAATATTAGAACTTAACTTATTTTATGGATGTATGCACATTTGAAGCATATAAAATTTGAAGCATATAAAATCGGAGAAGGGTGATTTAGATGGATGAAAAAATAAGCAGATTTGCGGAAATGATAAACGAGTGCGAGCGGATAGTCTTTTTCGGCGGTGCGGGAGTATCTACCGAAAGCGGAGTCAAGGACTATCGCAGCAAGGACGGGCTGTATAACACGGTAAAGGAATACGGCGTTCCGCCGGAGCGGATATTGAGTCACAGCTTTTTTACAGAAAATCCGGACATATTTTATGATTTTTACAGAAAGTATTTTATAATCGAAGCGGAGCCGAACAATGCACATAAGTCGCTGGCTCGGCTTGAGAAGATGGGAAAGCTGAGCTGTGTTATAACCCAGAATATAGACGGACTTCACCAAAGAGCCGGGAGCAGAAATGTAATAGAGCTGCACGGGACGGCGGAGGAGTTTTATTGCAGCTCGTGTCAAAGAAATGCGGCATCAAGCGAGGTTTTTGAAGCAATAAAAAACGGTGAAATACCAAGGTGCAGGCACTGCGGCGGCATCATGAAGCCGAAGGTCGTTCTGTATGAGGAACCTCTGTATGACGGTGTTGCCGAGAGTGCGGCGGAACACATATCCGGGGCGGATATGCTCATCGTTGGAGGGACATCACTGGCGGTTTATCCTGCGGCGTCCTTTGTCAGATATTTCAGAGGAAAATATATTGTTATGATAAATAAATCCGAAACGGATTTTGACGGGAGTGCCGATATTGTTTTCAGAGAAAGCATAGGCGAGGTGTTTTCAAAGGTAATGGACAAGGTAGGATAATTATTCAAGCCTAAAGAGATAATGAGGATTACGGTACGCCTGTAACGGATAACGAAAATTATTCCGAATGGGTGTATTTGTATTAAATTTTGTGAAATAATAAGTATATAGCAAAAATGTTTACAAAAATTTCATATTTTTCTCTTGACGGCGGATTGTTTTGGTGGTATAATATACCAAAAGTTAAGATTTTGTTTTTTTAGGGGGCTGTCTGTACCATGGCAGCCCCCTTGTGCTATTCTTAAAGGGGGGTTAATATGGCGAGTGGAGCGGTAAATGAGGTTTTGGAGGCTGAACGCTTGGCAAAAGAAAGGATTGAAGCCGCAAAGACAGAGGCTGCGGAGATTTTGCATCGTGCCGAAACGGAAAGTACGGCGCAGCGGGAGAGGATTGTTGCCGAAGCCGAGGAGAAGAAGCGGAAAATGACGGAAGCGGCGCACATAAGTTCCAAAGAGAGTGCCGAGGAGGCGCATAGGATCGCCCGAGATGAGGCGGACAGAATTTTGCGAGATTCCGAGAAAATGACGGAGGAGGCTGTGAAGGCAGTCTTGAAAATAATAGGTTAGGGGATGGTATAATGGCAAAGCTTGCAATGAAGAAAATTGAGATTGTGGCACTGCTTTGCGACAGTAAGAATATTATTGAAAGGCTTCAGCGGCGCGGCGTTGTGGAGCTTACAAATATCACGGATGAGGGACTTGCAAAAATCAACACCTCGGCGTCGATAGCGAAGTTTGAACAGAATCTTGCCGCAGCGGAGAATGCGTATGATATTATAAACCGAGTGTACGACAAAAAGAAGAATCCGCTCTCGCTTCTTGAGGGGCGCAGGGCGATGTCCACGGCGGAGTTTGCAAAGCAAATCAAAAATGCGCCGAATATTCTTCACGTCTGCAATATTGTAATATCGCTCAGCGGCAGAATTTCAAAGGACAGAAACCAAATATCGAGATTGAATACTAAAATCGATACGCTGATGCCGTGGGAGAGGCTTGACGTATCCCCCGATTTAGGCGGAACGGACAGTACGGTGTGCTTTTGTGCCGCACTTCCGAGATCTGTATCTCAAGAGGAAATCTATTCGCTGGCTGCGGATTTTGACGGCGGACTTGACCTTTACGCAGAGGTTATAACTTGCCGAAAGGAGTACACAAACGTATTTTTTATGGCGGCAAGGGAGCAGAGAGAAGCACTTGAGAATTTTGCGGCAGGTCTTGGCGCCGTATATTTTAAGCCGAGCATAAACCGAACCCCGGCGGAGGAAATTAAGCTGTGCCGCAGCAGAATCGAGGAGCTGAACCGTAATATCGAGGAGCTTGAAAAAAGCATCTCGGGCTACGGCGAAATACTCGGAGATATAGAGATATTTACGGATTACCTCAAAATGAGAATTGATAAGTACAAGGCGATTTCAAGGCTTGCCGTCACAAACAGTACGGTGGTGATAGCGGGATTTATCCCCGAAAAATATGCCTCCGGACTGATTGGCGAGTTTGAGACAAAATACGGGAGCATAGCAATATCAGTTTCCGAGCCGCAGGAGGGTGAGGAGACACCCGTGCTGCTGTCCAACAGCAGATTTTCCGAGCCTGTCGAGGGTATTACGGAGATGTACGCACTGCCTAACAAGAGGGATGTTGACCCCAGCAGCGTTATGTCGTTCTTCTACTACCTGTTTTTCGGAATGATGCTGTCTGATGCGGGCTACGGTTTGATAATGACGGTTGCCACATGGCTTGTCCTAAAAAAGACCACGGTTGAGGGCAAGCTCCGACAGAGCATAACGATGTTCCGAAACTGCGGGATTTCCACGCTGTTTTGGGGAATCCTGTTCGGAAGCTGGTTCGGAGACCTGCCGCAGGTAATTGCGAGAAACTTTTTCGGCACGGAAATAGGCTCTCTTGCGCTGTGGTTTGAGCCGATGACGGATCCGGTAAAGCTGCTTCTGTTCAGCTTTGCGCTGGGCATAGGCCACTTGTTCCTCGGTCTTGGTGTAAACCTTGGTATGCTGTGGAAGGAAGGACGGCGGCTTGACGCACTGTGCGAGGTCATACCGATTTATATAACCATTCTCGGCGCGGCACCCTTCGGTGCAAGCCTTCTCGTTCCGGTTTCGCCCGACTTGATAAGGATAGGCGGATATATGGCGGCTGTCGGTGCCGTATTGATTGTTCTCACGGCAGGGAGAAGCAGCAAGAACATCCTTATGCGGTTCTTCGGCGGAATATACGGTCTGTACAACACGGCGACCGGATATTTGAGCGATATTCTGTCATATTCAAGGCTGCTTGCCTTGGGACTTGCGACGGGCAGTATAGCGAGTGTAATTAACATGATGGCGGTCATGCCCGAAAACGTGATTGTAAAGGCGATAGTGCTTATAGCTGTGGGAAGTGTGGGGCATATCGCAAATATGGCGATAAACCTTCTCGGAGCGTATGTCCATACGGACAGACTTCAGTTTGTCGAGCTGTTTTCAAAGTTCTACGAGGGTGGAGGCAGACCCTTTAAGCCTCTGCACACAGATACAAAATATTTTAAATTTGAAAAGGAGAATATTTATGATTAGTTTAGGATTGGCATTAGCTATAACGGGTGCGGCGTTTGCCGCTTTGTTTGCCGGAATCGGAAGTGCGAAGGGCGTAGGTCTGGTGGGTGAGGCTGCGGCAGGCTTGGTAAGTCATGACCCGTCGAAGTTCAGCAAGGCACTTATTCTGCAGCTTCTGCCCGGTACGCAGGGGCTTTACGGACTGCTTGTAGCGGTTCTGCTGCTTTCTAAGATAGGTGTTATCGGCGGCTCACCGGCTGACCTCAGTCTGTCACAGGGGCTTCTCTTCTTTGCGGCATCGCTTCCGATTGCCTTCGGAGGTCTTTTCTCGGCAATTGCGCAGGGCAGAGCCGCAGCCGCAGGTATAGGGATTATTGCCAAATCGCCCGAGGAGAGCGGCAAGGCGATAATCATGGCGGCAATGGTTGAAACCTATGCGATTCTTGCGTTGCTTGTATCTATACTTATTATATCAAGTGTAGGGATATAAGGGTGATTCTATGAATGGTTTGGAGAAGATTAAACAAAAAATTTTATCTGACGCCAAGGATGTATGTGATTTGCTGACAGCCGAGGCCGAGGAGAAGGCGCAGAAAATTGTCGAAAAGAACCTCAAAGCGGCTGAAGCGGAGGCGCAGGAAATTTTGCGGAGAGCCGAGGCGGAGACGGCGAGAATAGCGGAAAATGCGGAATCTGCCTGCGAGACTATTCGCAAGAGGGCACAGCTTGAAGCCAAGTGTCGGGTTATTGACGGTTGGGTCAATGCGGCAAAGGATAGGATTAAGAGCCTTAAGGCAGAGGAATATTTCGATTTTATCGCAGCGGCTGCGGTTCGGCATTGCTCTCCGGATGTGGGGGTATTGCTGATGCGTGCCGAGGATATAAAGGCTATGCCGAGCGGCTTTCTTGAAAAAATTAACGGCGAAATCACGGACGGCGGTCGGTTTTCGGAAATAAAGGCTGCGGACATCGGTGTCGGCTGTGTGCTCAGCTACGGCGATATAGAGGAAAACTGCACGGTCGATGCGCTGTTTGACGATAAAGCGGACGAAATCAAGGATGCCCTGTTCGCATTTATGAAGTAGGGGGTGTGCACATGAAGGATACGGAGTTTGCCTATGCATCGGCGAGAATACGTGCCGATGAAAACAGCCTTCTCGGCTTCGCATTTTTAACACAGCTTGCTGAGGCGCAGGATTTCGATTCTGCGGCGGAGATGCTGGTAAGGGGCGGCTATCCGTCAATTAAAACGGCAGAGTCGCTTGACGGCACCCTGGAAATATGCGAAAGGGAGCTGTGGAAGGAAACGGAGGCAGCTGTCGGCGGCAAGGCGGAGCTTGACTTTCTCATTATGAAAAACGATTTTCATAACCTTAAGGTCTCGGTAAAGTCGATAGCTGCCGATGTTGACCCGAAAGGACTGTTTTTGCATCCGTGCATATTTGACCCGTCCGAGGTGTATGATACAGTTAAATCAAGGCAGTTTGACCTGCTCGCCCCGATGCTGTCGAAAGCGGCATCGGACGGCTACAGGCTGATTACAGAGACAATGGACGGGCAGCTTTTTGATATATATATTGATGGATGCTATATTACGGAGCTTCTGAAAAAATGCGAAGCTTACCGATTTGCATATGAGTATTTTTCAAAGTATGCGGCGCTTTATGATATAAAAACCGCACTGAGACTTGCTGAAACGGGAAAAAAGTCCGAGACGGTGCTTGACGCTGTTGTCGATAACCCTCTGTTGGATGCGCAGACACTCAGGCTTTCGGCGTCAAAGTCGGTCGGCGATGTACTTTCATTTATTGAAGGAACAGAATTTTCCGCACTTTCCGATGCGTATAAAAATTCGTATGCCGCTTTTGAGCGTGCCTGTGCGGAGATGCTTGCGGCAGAGCTTGAGAGTGCACGTTATGTCAGCTTTGGGACGGAGCCGATCATTGCGTATTATATTGCAAAGAAAAACGAGATCAACACGGTTCGGATGATATTAAACTGCAAGGCGGCGAAGATTCCGAGTTTAAAAATCCGTGAAAGGATGTGCGATGTGTATGTATAATGCGGCGGTTATAGGAGACAAGGACAGCGTGTATGCCTTTTCTGCTTTGGGACTGTCGGTGTTCTATGCCGATGATTCCGAAGATGTGGAGAAAATCATAAACAGACTGGCAAAGTCCGACTTCGGCATTATATATATAACCGAAGCATTAGCGGACAAAATCCCCGAATGTATAGACAAATACCGTTATATGAGCGTCCCGGCGATTATCCTTATTCCGGGAATTAACGGAAATACGGGTGCGGGACTTGAGAATCTGAACCTCTCCGTTGAGAAGGCAGTGGGCTCTAATATACTGAAATAGGAGGTAAGAATGTGAGCGGCGGAACAATATTAAAAATAAGCGGGCCTTTGGTCATTGCCGAGGGTATGCGCAATGCGAATATGTATGACGTTGTGCGAGTTTCCGATAAGGAGCTTATAGGAGAAATTATAGAAATGCACGGAGATCGGGCGAGTATTCAGGTCTACGAGGAAACCTCGGGCCTGTCCACGGGAGAGCCGGTGGTGTCTACGGGCGAACCGTTGAGCGTTGAGCTGGGTCCCGGACTTATCGGGAGTATCTATGACGGAATTCAGCGTCCCTTGGACGATCTTATGCGGATTTGCGGAAACAACATAGAGCGCGGTGTGAGTGCGCCGGCACTGAAGCGTGACAGGCTTTGGAGCTTTTTGCCCTGCGTAAAGGCGGGGGACAGAGTCGTCTCGGGCGACATTATCGGAACGGTCCGAGAGACTGATGTGGTCGAACAAAAAATAATGGTGCCGAACGGCATAGAGGGCACTGTCAAAGAGATTAAAAGCGGCGAATTTAAGGTAACCGATACGGTGTGTGTTGTCGATACCAAAAAGGGTGCGGCAGAGCTTTCGCTTATGCAGAAGTGGCCTGTGCGAAACGGACGGCCGTACTCGAAGAAGCTGTCGCCTGACAAGCCGCTGATTACCGGTCAGCGTGTCATAGATTGTCTTTTTCCGATTGCAAAGGGCGGCGTGGCGGCAATTCCGGGGCCTTTCGGCAGCGGAAAGACCGTAACGCAGCATCAGCTTGCGAAGTGGGCGGAGGCGGATATTGTTGTATATATCGGCTGCGGTGAGCGAGGAAACGAGATGACGGACGTTTTGAACGAGTTCCCGGAGCTTATCGACCCTCACACGGGAAAGTCGCTTATGGAGAGAACCGTGCTCATCGCAAACACCTCGGATATGCCCGTTGCGGCACGTGAGGCGTCCATATACACAGGTATAACAATTGCGGAATACTTCCGTGATATGGGTTATTCCGTTGCGCTTATGGCGGATTCCACCTCACGTTGGGCGGAGGCTCTGCGTGAGATGAGCGGCCGTCTTGAGGAGATGCCCGGCGAGGAGGGGTATCCGGCGTATCTCGGAAGCAGGCTTGCGCAGTTCTATGAGAGAGCCGGGCGTGTTATGTCAAGCGGCAGAGTCCCCCGTGAGGGTGCGCTTTCGGCAATAGGTGCGGTAAGCCCTCCGGGCGGCGATATATCCGAGCCTGTATCGCAGGCGACCCTGCGTATAGTAAAGGTCTTTTGGGGACTTGACGCAAGCCTTGCGTACAAGCGGCATTTCCCGGCAATTAACTGGCTGACCAGTTATTCCCTGTACCTGGATTTGCTGACACCGTGGTTTAAGGAAAACGTTGACGAGGATTGGATGAGGCTTAGGGGCAGATTTATGGCATTGCTTCAGGAGGAGGCGGAGCTTGACGAGATTGTAAAGCTGGTCGGCATGGATGCACTATCAGCATCGGATAGGCTTAAAATGGAAACCGCACGTTCGATTCGTGAGGACTTTTTGCATCAGCTTGCCTTCCACGAGGTCGATACCTACACAAGCCTCGAAAAGCAGCTTCTTATGATGAAGCTTATACTTGCCTTTTACGATATGTCGAAGGCTGCCCTTGAAAAGGGTGCGTCAATTGAGGATATTGTAAGGCTTCCGGTGAGAGAGCAGATAGGAAGATTTAAGTATATCGAAGAGAGCGATACAGAGACTTCCTTTGATAAGGTGATGAAGGAGCTTCAAAACGAGCTTGTCGGAATTTTGAGAGAGGAGGAATAAGCCGTGCCAAAGGAATACAGAACCATAGAAGAGGTTGCAGGACCCTTGATGCTGGTTAAAAAGGTTGATAAGGTGTCATATAACGAACTGGGAGAGATAGAGCTTGCCAACGGCGAAAAACGCCGCTGCCGCGTGCTTGAAATCAATGGCTCGGATGTGCTTGTTCAGCTGTTTGACAGCTCCACGGGTATTAATCTTGCCGACAGCAAGGTGCGTTTTCTCGGGCGACAGATGGAGCTTCCGGTGTCGCCGGATATGCTCGGCAGAGTTTTTGACGGCTTGGGCAGACCCATTGATGACGGCCCTGAGATAATCCCCGATATGCGCATGGATGTAAACGGAAAACCCATGAACCCGGCGGCAAGAATTTACCCCGAGGAATTTATTCAGACGGGAGTTTCCGCCATCGACGGGCTAAATACCCTGGTCAGAGGGCAAAAGCTGCCGATTTTCTCGGCATCGGGACTGCCGCACGCAAACCTTGCGGCGCAGATTGCACGCCAAGCAAAGGTTCTCGGCACAAACGAGCAGTTTGCCGTTGTCTTTGCGGCAATAGGCATAACCTTTGAGGAGTCGAACTTTTTCATAGACTCATTCAGAGAGACGGGTGCTCTTGGCAGAACGGTGTTGTTTATCAACCTTGCGTCCGACCCGGCGATAGAGCGTATAGCCACACCGAAAATGGCGCTGACCGCTGCGGAATATCTGGCTTTTGAGCGTAATATGCACGTTCTGGTTATTCTGACGGATATTACAAATTACGCTGACGCACTCCGCGAGGTTTCCGCCGCACGGAAGGAGGTTCCGGGCAGACGAGGCTACCCGGGATATATGTATACCGACCTTGCCTCGATATATGAGAGAGCCGGACGGCAGAAAGGAAAGGCGGGAAGCATAACCATGATACCGATACTTTCCATGCCGGAGGATGACAAGACGCATCCCATACCCGACCTTACAGGATATATAACCGAGGGGCAGATTATACTGTCCAGAGATCTGTACAGAAAGGGAATCACGCCACCGATAGACGTGCTTCCGTCACTGTCTCGCCTTAAGGATAAGGGAATAGGCGAGGGCAAAACAAGAGCGGATCACAGCGGAACCATGAATCAGTTGTTTTCGGCGTATGCCCGAGGCAAGGACGCAAAGGAGCTTATGATAATTCTCGGTGAGGCGGCATTGACGGATATTGATAAGCTGTACGCAAAATTTGCGGATGAATTTGAAAAGGAATACGTCTCGCAGGGCTACGAAACCAACAGGAGCATAGAAGAAACCCTGGATATCGGATGGAAGCTTCTGAGAATTTTGCCGAGAAGTGAGCTGCGCCGTATAAAGGATGAATTCCTCGATAAGTATTATGATGAGAAATAGGCGGTGAATACATGGCTGTTATGAATGTAAACCCGACTCGGATGGAGCTGGCGAACCTCAAGAAAAAGCTTGTCACCGCAAGACGCGGACACAAGCTTTTAAAAGACAAGCGCGATGAGCTGATGCGGCAGTTTATGCTGCTTATCAGGCAGAACCGGGAGCTTAGAATCGAGGTTGAGGCGGCGATTGAGACGGCAAATAAGCATATGGCTGAAGCGAGAAGCATGACGGACAGCAGGGTCATTGAAACTGCGTTTATGCTGCCGAAGCAGCGAGTTGAGCTTGAGATAAAGCAAAAGAACGTGATGAGCGTGATTATTCCGGAATATGTTACGCATTTTAAAAGCAGCGATAAATCCGATATATACCCTTACGGCTATCTGGACACGAACGGGGAGCTTGATACGGCGGTAAAGTCGCTGTCGGATATATTCCCGAAGCTGATTAAGCTTGCGGAAATCGAGAAGTCGTGCCAGCTTATGGCTGCCGAGATAGAAAAAACACGCCGGCGAGTCAATGCCTTAGAGCATGTGATGATTCCCAGATACGAGGACACTATACACTATATCACGATGAAGCTTGACGAAAACGAGAGAAGCACCACCACAAGGCTTATGAAGGTCAAGGATATGATGATACGTGAAAGTATTGAGGTAAAGCGAGAGGCGGAGCGGGCGGCGGAGTGATTGCGGAACATAGGCCGCCTGTTCGGCAGATTAAAAAGCCAAAGCAAATAAATACACAAAACAGCACCGTATAATCATCAGGTGCTGTTTTGTGTATTTCGGGCTCAAGTAAAATCCCGTTCCAATGGTAGGGACGGGATATAAAAGACGAAAAATATTGATTACAACGCCGACTGAGTGTCGTTGGGGTCGCCGTTGATTGCTAAGTCGTATTCATGGGACCAGTCAAGACCTCTGTATTCTGCCGCTCTGTCATCGGTTTCTATAAAGTCCATGAGCAAGTCAAGCATATCCTTTGTCCAGGTATTTTTGTCTATCTGAGCAGTTGTAAACTTGTTCAGAGTTATCATCTCGAAGCCGAACAGATCCTTGACCTGAGTTTTCGCCGCACCGCCGACAACCTCCTCGACCAGATGGCTCGGGATAAACAGCACGCCGCCGCCGGCACCGAATACGATGTCACCGGGAAGGCAGACTGCATTTCCGATTCTCGTTGCCGTATTGTAGCCTGTCATTATGAAATCACGGATAGGTGTCGGGTCGATTCCGCGGTAATACACCTGCGTGTCCGCAACCTTTTTCATCTGTTCGGTATCTCTGATACCGCCCCAGATAACGGCACCGCCGTTCTCGTTTTTGGTCTTGTTTTTGAGAGCTGTGGTAAGGTTTCCGCCCAGGAAGGTTCCCTTATAGATCTTGTCGTACATATCAATAACGGGAACGTCGCCCTCTTGAAGATTATCTATGACCCATTGATTATATGTACCGGTTCTGTTCTCCGAACGGCCGATATCCTTTACCACCTTGTCAAGGTCGGGGCGGTAGGGACAGTATGTTGCCGTTACGGCTCTGCCGATAAGCTTTCGCCCGTCATCGTGCAGGGTGTGAAGCCTGCCCTCAAACTGACTTTCATAGCCCTTTACGAATATCGGCTTCCAGACCTCCTCGAGGGTTAGTGTTTTTAATGCCTTTAAGTATTTGTCATCTACCTTAGGCCTGCCGTCGTCAAATCTCTCACCCTTCCATTGGGGTGTGAGTGCAATTATCTCGTCTCTGTCGTTAAAATGCATTTTATAAATCTCCTTTAATATTATTATGTTTAGCCGTTTGTAAAACTCAAAAAACCAAAAGTAAATACATACGATACATCAGAGGTGCATACCCCCGTCGGCAATTATTTCGCTGCCGGTGATGTATTTCCCCTCGTCTGAGCACAGCAGGAGCGCCGCACCGTTCATGTCCTTGGGGTCGCCGACGTACCCTGCCGGGATCGAAGCGACAACCTTGTCATAGAACTCCTTGTCAGCGAGAGCCTCATCATTTCTCGGTGTCAATATTGCACCGGGGGCAATATTGTTCACCGTTATCCCGAAGGGGGCAAGGCTCTTTGCCACTCCCTGTACAAGCTTCATCTGTGCCGCCTTGGTTGCACCATAGAGCAAAAGCTCCGGATGATTGTTGTATTGGTTTACGCTGCCGATGGTCACAATCCTGCCCCAACCCTTTTCCTTCATATACGGCGCATAGGTTTTCATCATATAATAGGTGCTTTTAAGGTTGCAGTCAAGCTGCGTGTCCACCTCGGCCGAGCTGAAGCCGTCCCATGGTCGCTTGTACTGAATTGATGCGTTCAGAATCAAAATGTCAACACCGCCCGTTTGGGCATAAAGGCTGTCTGCGGCATCTGCTGAGGTTAAATCGGCGGTAACAATCCCTGCTGCGCCTATGTACTCTGCGGCGGCATCGAGCTTTTCGGACCGGCGCGAACCGTGGGCAAAGACCTTTGCTCCGCAGTCGGTCAATGCCTTGGCAATCTCCTTGCCTATTCCCTGAGACGAACCGGTGACAAGTGCGGTTTTTCCTTTTAAATCAAACATATAAATTCCTCCGTAAAGAGTTACAATACAATTTCAAAGTGATTCCGTCCGTTTTTCCTGAACGAAATCTCACGGCTTACGGTCTTTCCTCCGGCTTCGATTTTTACGTCATATTTTCCGTAAAAGCCTTTGAATTTGGCTGTGCCGCCATTGTCGGAAGTTAAGGCATCTTCGGTGTGCCACTTTTTCTCGAACAAATTCTTTATTGCATAATATGCAGGCTTAGGGGTCATATCAAAGCGCAGCAGTCCGCCGTAGTAATAGTTCTCTCCGGCGGTCATGTCACCCTGAGGTGCAAATGCCGCATAGCCGTCGGGCAAATTCCAATATATTATCTGTTCAACATTCGGATGTGAGAACCAGATTGAATAGAGCTTTTCGATAATCTCTGCCTGAAGTGCTTCGTCCTCCGGGTCATTTGAATATGCCGGAATCGTTACCTCCGTAACCTGAATCGGCTTTCCGAGCTTTGCATACAAATCCATGTGCGAATAAAGCTTGACGGGATCGTAGAACGGCCTTGTATGCTTGTATTCGTCCTCTGCCCGATAGAACATATGGAACTGCATTCCGATTGCGTCAATTCGGGCGCCCTTCAGCATATTAGCTTCTATATAAGAATAGTATTTATCGGTTGACATACATCTGTCTGCCCAGGGCAGACCTGTCCATTCGTTGATGACAAGCTGATTTGCCGGGAAGTATTTTTCCGCAAGCTTAAAGCACCATTCAACATAGTCGGGTTCGGTATAAAAGGCTGTTTTGCCATTTGCCCATTCCATTTCGTTTGTCACTTCTATCGTTGGGATTTTGTCACTGTATCTGTCCGAAATCTCCTTATAACGTTTATCGAGCGCCTGTTTAACTTCGTTTATGCTTGCATCCTTCAGCCAGTTCGGGAAAAACGCATCATAGGCAAGAGCGTGCTCGCGCGGCTCGATATCGTGCTTTTCGCAGAAATCAATGCATAAATCGATGGGTGGCCGTCTGTAGACTTTTTCACTGTCCTTGGCGTACCGGGTCTTTCCCTTTTCCGGCTCTGTCGCATCCCAGTAAAAGGGCAGTGTTGCCATGTTAAAGGCATCCGCAAAATACTTTTTATAAAGCTCGTTTTTCTCTTCCGTTTCAAATTCGTCAAGCATAAAAAGGTTAGCGCCGTACTTGAAGTCATGGGACTTTTGCGTTATGGAAATCTTAGCATCGGGAACGGCGTTCCCGTCGGCGTCCTTTACACATATTTCCGCATACCCCTTGCGGTTTTGCTCTATGCCGCTTTGTATGCGCTCCTCCATATAATCCTTGTTTTGTTCAAATGCTTCTAAAATTTTCCTTCTGTCATTCATGTTCTGACCACCCCTTTTAAAGTATCACTTCCATACCGTCCTCATCAAGAACGACTGTATGTTTTTCTGTACCTGAGCCGGTTGTAATTTCAATCTCATATTCTCCGTAAAAGCCACGGAATGAATATTCACCGTCTTTCACCGGTGCCTCAAATGTCGTTTTCCACTCATGGTTTATCAGACGGTCAAGAGCTTCATATGCCGGTTTTTTTGTCATATCAAAATGAACAAGTCCTCCGGCATAATTATTCTCGCCGTCCTCCGAGCCGAGCGGAGCATATGCGGCATAACCGTCAACAAGATTCCACCAGACTATGCTTTTCATGTTCTTTGTAGCAAACCATGTTGTGTACAGTGTTTCCGCTATTTCAGCCTGAATTTCCTCATTCTGAGGAATTTTGCCGCTGTAACTCGGAATTGTTATTTCCGAAATGTGCATTGGGAGGTCGTATGAATCGAATATATCCAAAACCTCCATCATATATTCTGCGTTGAGGAAGGTGTTATTATTTTCAAAATTTTCCGGTCGTTCAAAAATGTGATATTGCAGACCTATTTCATCAATCGGCAAGCCTTTGCGGATAAACTCCTTAAGCTGCATATTAAATGCCATATATTTTCCTTCCGTAACGTAATCGCGCCATATGGCTTCGTTGGTTTCGTTCAATATTTTTATATTGTTCTTAAAGTATTTACCTCCCAATTCAAGACCAATCTCGTCATAATTTTCAAAAAGCGTGTTTTTGCCTATTCTGTAATTCGAAGCTGATTCGTTTACAATATCAAACGACGGGATGATGTCTCCATAACGTTCCGCAATCTCTTTGAATCGTCTTTCAAGTATGCGTTTTCTGTCCTCAGCACCGTATTTCTCCAGCCATTGAGGTACAAACGAGCACCATGTAAGGCAATGACCTTTCGGCTCTATTCCGTATTCACGGCAAAAATCAATAACAATATCGGGTGCAGGACGTCTGTAAATATTCTCGCTATCTCTATCAAATCTCACATTCCCTTCTTCCGGTTCCAGGTCAGACCAATAGAAGGGAACAACCGCTTGATTAAACAGATTTGAGAATAAGCTTTTAAATTTATCCTCCTTTTCGAGCGTTTCAAAACTGTTAAGCATAAATGCGGTACAGCCGAACAAAAACTTATGTTTTGTCTGTCGAACCTTAACTATGCTTGTATCGTTGTCAAATTTAAGGGTAAAATTTCCCTTGCGGTATTTTTCTATACCTTCTTTGTTTCGTTTATCAAGCCTATCTTTGTTTTCGATATAGCTCTTTAAAACCTTTTCTCTGTCAAAAGCCATGTTCATTTTTATTACCGTTAATTCCTTTCATAAAAGAAGTAAGGTGCGCCGCTTATTTTTCGCGTCAGCTCCACTCTCTGTCGTTTGCCCATTCCGAATCCCACTGCGTTGTCGGCTCCCACTGACCGGGATACTTGTCATGTATATGCTCGG
>CACXES010000136.1 GCA_902766745.1 uncultured Ruminococcus sp. | reverse complement strand
GAGCCTCCGCCGAGAGAATATATCTCCGTAATGCTTATGCCTCTGTTTTCGATAAGTTCAATTATCTCTCTCAGCATATACGCCACGCCTTCAAGAACGCTCCGTGCCATATCCGAAATCTCGGTCGAAAGGGAAAGCCCGATAAATGCGCCCTCCTCCGAAAGCTTAGGAATCATTATGACACCGTTGCTGCCCGGGGGCGACTGAGCCGCCTTTTCGTCTATGTATTCATAGGCGGAGATGCCGATCTTAGCCGCCTCCTCTGCCGCGTAAGGCATAAGCTTATCCCTGAACCACTTCAACGCCATACCGGCAGTGCTGCAATAGGGCATATAGATGAACTTTCCGTCATAGTGCTTATATATTGTCACCGGATTGCTTATGTCGAAAACAGGGTTTTCTGTTGTAACGCCCACAACAAGCGCCGTTCCCGTGGTTTCGGTGACAATTCCCTCGTTAATGTTTCCGCTGCCGATTGCGGATGCAATCTGATCCATCGCGCCTGTTGTCACATATGTATCCGAGGAAAATCCAAGCGCCTCGGCAAGCTTCGGGATTATCGTTCCCACCGGAGTTCCGCAGGGAAGGATTTCGGGCAGCATAGACTCGTTGATTTTACATATGTCTCCCATTTCCTCGAAAAATTTCTCCCCGACAATGTCATACCATCCCGTCGAGGACTGAAGCGACTTTTCCGAAGCAAATTTCCCGGTAAGCCTGTATATCAGATAGTCCTCAAGGAGAAGTATTTTATGTGTCTTCTCGTATATATCAGGTCTGTTGTTGTAAAGCCAAAGAATTTTCGCGGCCGGCAAGGCTCCGTCAATGCCGCACAGTCCTGTTTTTTTATAAAAACGTACGCTGTCAATGTGCGACTTGATATATTCAGCCTCGGCTTCGGCTCTGGTGTCAAGCCATACAACGGCACGGCATAAGGCACTGCCGCTTTTGTCCACCGGTATCAGGGTTTCGCCCTGAGTGGTAAAGGTGACCGACCGTATATTTTCAAGCGGTATGCCGGCAAGCAACATTTCCTGCACAGAGGCGCAGAAGGTGTTATAATACGTCTCTGCATCCAGCTCTGCAATTCCTCCGCTTTCCGTGATTATGCTGTACTCCTTGGCGGTGTAAAACGCTTCGCTGAGCCTCTCGTCGTACAATATACATTTCATGGATGTTGTTCCCACATCAAAAGATAAATAATATTCCATAATTCCCCTCAATTATATCCGCATAAGCTTATCAACTCATCTGTACAAGTTGATTGTAGCACAAAAAAATAATATTGTCAATACTAAAAAATGCAATTTAGCGTTACTTAACAGATTTTTCTTGCAAAATTATTTCTTTTGTTGTATAATGGGCTCAATAAGTGTGAAATGAGGGATGATGGTTTGATAAGCAGAAACAGTCAGGTCCCGTTGTATGTACAGCTTGCAGATACGATAAGAGAACAGATACGGACAGGTCAAATCAAAAAAGGGGATAAGCTTCCGAGTGAAACGGAAATGATAAAGCATTACCGTCTTGGCAGACTTACGGTCAGAGATGCGCTTGCATTACTTGTTAACGAAGGCCTTCTTGAGAAACAGCACGGAAAGGGCACCTTCTGTAAAAGCAATCTTATTACAAAGAATTATAGGGTAGATATTTTTCTGAACTTGTCGGAGATATATTTTACACCCTACTACCTGCGCTCCATATGCTCAGTGCTGGAGGACGAAAATGTCAATATTGTAATGAGTGACACAAAAAACGATGAGGCTGTTATATCTGCCTTACTGGACAAGGCAGTGTCCGAGGGGTCGGACGGAGTTATTTTTCAGCCGGCAAATACAACTGATATGGCCTCTGAAAATCTAATTTTGATGCTTGACAGGCTGACACAGGCAAGAATACCTTATATAATGATAGATACCTATTACAAAAATGCGTCACCGTCTTACGTTGTCATGGACGAAAGACAAACCGGACGGATTGCGGCGGATTATCTTGTGCGCCTGGGACATACTCGTATGTGTGCAGTAAGAGAGAGGGACAGGATTGACTCATGCTTGAGAATAGAAGGCTTTTGCGGAGGACTGTCCTCTGAACCGTACATTATAGACTATGATGATGATAATATATATGAGTCTGTAAAGGATATAATCGAAAATCATCCTGAAGTAACGGGAATGTTCTGCTTTAATGACGGAATCGCTAAAAAATGTTACGAAATATTGGCAGAGCTGAATGTTTCGATTCCCGATCGTATATCTATTGTAAGCGTGGATGATACCATTATTGCTTCTACAATTTCTCCTTCGCTGACAAGCGTCATACATCCCAAAGAATATTTGGGAAAAGCCGCTGCAAAAGCAATACTCTCGATGTTATCGGGCGAGATTCTCTGGCCGTATCAAAAGGTTTTCAGCCCGTCGCTTGCAATTCGCAAATCATGCCGTGAAATATAGAAAGGGGCATTTTACGGCCCCTTTTCGGTATACGGAGAAATTGCGGCCATGTCCTCAAGGCGGGTCACAAATCTCGAGTGTATTTTCAAGCAACGCTTTAATGTTACTCCTATTATGTACAGAAATATCGTTCGAATCAATAAGGCAAGACAGCGGCTGCTCTCCGGCCCGGGCATAGATGATGCCGCGGACGGGGCGGAGTTCAAAGGCCTCGTCCGCGGCATGCCGTGCCGTCGGAAATGACTCTGCTTAATTTTTGGGCAGTTTTAATTCGATAATTATATCTCGGATGCCAATTTAAAGCATTTTGTTAATCTAAGGTTATGGTATGATGATATGAGAAAGGTTATGGTATGGATGCCGGCTATGGCTGAGCCCGAGAGATTCGCAGCTGTTGCTTCGATTTGCGGAACCGATATATATTGGTATGGTGAAGTATTGGTAAATAAGCCTGTGTATATGTATCATGGAGAGTGTGATGAAATTGTTCCCGTTACAGAAAGTGTAAATATGCTGAATTCAATTAATAAACGCGGAGGAAATGCACAGCTTAAAATATGTTATGGTGTTGGACATAACGCTTGGGATATTGCATATGACGGAGACGAACTTATGAATTGGATGTTATCACAGAGAAAGATTGATGATTAGTGATAAAATCGGAGCGATTACCAAACCTCACAGAATTTTGTCATAACATATGACGGAATGGAAGTTGAGTTTAAGACAGGAGAGTAAGCTTTATGAATATATTAGCAATAGGAAACAGCTTTTCGCAGGATGCGACCAGGTATCTTCATCAGATTGCGAAATGTGACGATTTTGATTTGACGGTTGTGAATTTGTACATAGGCGGTTGTTCGTTATATACTCACTTTGTTAATATCCAAAAGGATGCAAACGCATATTCTATGGAGTTCAACGGACAGAGCACAGGTTTTTTTGTATCAATTAAAGAAGCGTTATTATCGCGTGAATGGGATTATGTT
>CACXES010000135.1 GCA_902766745.1 uncultured Ruminococcus sp. | reverse complement strand
TACCGATGCGGGAACAACCTGGACGGATATTGCCGGTGAGACTTCTGCCGAATATATCGTCAGCGCAGCACAATCCGGTGCAAAGGTACGTTGCGTTGCGAAAATGGATAACAACACCAATATTGCAAGTGCGGCGGTAGATGTTCCGAATTATGAAGTAAAATCAACGGGTGAAGGTATAGAGACAGCGTCGGCGGAAGCAACACCTGCCGAGAACAGATTCACGGTTGACGGCAAGGGCTTTGTACTGCTTGATACCTTTGATAACGATGAATCAACCTTCTATGTGACAACGACGGAAGCCTACGGAGATATGCAGACGCTGGCGGTAGAGAGCGGGAATTTTGATAATCCCACGGGAAAGCAGATTAACTATGACGCATATAAATCCGATGCGTTTTTAAACGGAGAGTTTTTAACGGTCGGAAATGACTATGCTGTGTTGAGCGATGGTACGCAAAACAAATACAAGCTGCCGCAGGGTATTATTGATAACATTAACAAAGACCATGTGTGGTGGAGGTTTGTCAATTCCGCTATGCAGAGTGAAAGAGGCGTTTCGCCTACATACAAAACAGGCGTTTCATTGCTTTCATGGACGGATTTTACAAAGTATGCCGGTAAATTTGGTGTAACGGAGGTATTTAATGGTATTCAATTTAATGACATTCAGAAAGCATACTACCTCCGTGATACACACACTTGGGGCGGCGATTCTGCTTTAGCGGTTTATCGTGAGGGCGGAAATACACCGAGCTTTGTGGGCGTGAGCGCGCAGAGAGCGGGACTGTTAAGACCGGCATTCTATTTGAAGAAGAGCTTCTTTAAGACAACCTCAATAGATTTGGCTACAGCGGGTGAGAATGTCAAGAAGGCTATCAAAGCGAACTGCACAGATGAGGAATTGTTAGCTCTTTACAGTGCGGAGGAATGTGCGACATACTTGGGTATTACGAGTACTGTCAAATTGGCAACGTCACTAAGAGCCGGCAAAGATATTGCAGCTGTTCAGGTACTTGATACTTTGGTTGCGAGCGCACAAAGCGAGAGCGGAGAACAAGCAACCGGATATCAATGGCAAGTATATAAAGATAGAAGTTGGAACAACATTGTTGTTCCAACTTCTACTTTGAATGAGTTGGTAATAACAGCAGACCTGGCCGGTGCAGAGGTTAGATGTACGGCAAAGGTAGATGAAAAAACGATTTATGGCAGTGCAATAAAAATTCCGGAAAAAATCAGTTTAAATCCTAATAATGATTCCGAGGATGGTTATGCGGAATATACACCGAATAAATATATGTTTACTGTCGGAGGCAAGAATTTTGTACTTCTTGATGCTTTTGATAACAGTCAATCAACCTATTATGTGACGACAACGGAATCGTATGGCGACCTGCAGACGTTGGCTTCAAGAGCAGAAGGTGCAAATAATGATAATCCGACAGGCAAGCAGATTAACTATGACTCGAGCAAGACAACTGCATTTTTAAACGGTGATTTTTTAATAAATGGAAACAACTATAATGCACTGGGAAAGGATAATACAACATATAAAAAATTACCGGATGATATTATTAATTACATAAACAGAGACCATATTTGGTGGAGATATGTAAATGACTACAGAAAGAATAATGGAGTGCAAAGTACATATAAAGCAGGCGTGTCACTTCTTTCGTGGACGGACTTTAAGACTTATGCAGGTAAGTTTGGTGTATCAGAAGTATTCGAGGATGCTGATGTTAACGGGGGAGCTGCTCAAATGTTCTATCTTAGAGATACCAATGGTTGGGGTGGCGATCCTTCCGTAACTGCTATTGTAAGGGCTGACGGATATCACAGAGCTGTGTATAAGATTGCAAGTGACAGCGGTTGTGGCTATGGACTTTTAAGACCTGCGTTTTATTTGAAGGAGGATTTCTTTAAGAATGTAAAGCTTGACCTTGATGCAACCGGTGAAAGTGTTCTGGATATTATGCGCGGCAGATATTCCGTTGAAGATTTAGCATCTATTTATACGGTAGCAGAATTAGAGGCAAAAGGATTTAGGCACCAAGGAGTAAATAGCAGCGCAACACTAAAAATAGAGTCTGATGAAGTGGGAAATATTTTTACTGATGCAGATGATGTGAAAATCAGAATTAATTCATCAAATTCCGATATTTCTTACCGTGTCACGGATTATGACGGTAATGTTGTTAAGAGTGGAACGGCAAATCCGATTTGCGACTTTGCAGAGCTCGATTTTAACAGTCTTGATGTTGGGTATTATGAGCTTGCCGTTCAAAATAACAGTGCTTTTAATGATAGTGCTGAGAAAACGCTTACATCCTTTGCGATTATTCCTGAGTTTGACTTTTCGCAGGTTCAAAATTCGCCTTTCGGAATAAATACACATTTTGAGTTAAATTGGCTTGGCTGGGACATAAAAACGATTCCGCTTTTGAAAAAAGCCGGGGTAAAATCCATACGTGACGGATATTACTGGGGCTCAATGGAACAAGAAAAGGGCAAATATGAAAACTATTGGTTTTTCCCGAATGAGCAAGCAAGATTGAGGCTTGCCGGAATAGATTATCTTTATTGTACTGCGGGCGAAAATACTTTATACGATGGAGGTACATACCCATATACAGGGGAAGGAATAACCGGTTTTGCAAATTTCTCCAAAAAAGCGGCTGAGCTTTTTAATCATCAATATGGTGATTATAAATTGAACTATATAGATATGTATAATGAATGGTACACCAAATGGAACGAAACAAATGGTATGGATGAGAACCATTTTATTAATGTGTTTAAAGAAGTTTACCAAACCGTGAAGGGGAGTTATCCTGATATGACTTTATTCTTAGGGTTGGGGGTTGATGAAGCAGACAAAAAAATGCTGAGTGCCGGAGCATTGGATTACTGTGACGGATATGAAATTCATCCATATAACTGGTATGAAAAGGTCGAAGATCCCGAAAGTGCCGAGGCCGGCATAGCGAAAAAAATAGACGGGATTAGGGAAATGGTAAATACCAATAATAAAAGTAATAAGGATTTGAAATTTTGGATTACCGAAACCGGGTGGCCAACTATAAATGTGAAGTTTTCTGATCATGAATGTGAGATAACTGATGAGGAGCAGGCAAATTATCTTGTAAGGGCGTATGCAATTGCCTTGTCTAAGGGCGTAGATCGGGTGTATTGGTACGATTTTACAAATGATCGCAGCCGAGATCATATATATGATGATGATTTTAGCGAATATAAGACAAACGGCGAGTACAACTTCGGATTGATAAGGAATGGCTTTGACGGGAGGTACGGTGCGCATACGCCTAAGAGATCCTATGTGGCATATGCAAACTTAACGCGTGAGCTTGCGAACAAGAGCTTTGTAAATCTTGCTGAGAACAACAACGGCACAGGAACAACATATTACTATAATTTTGCGGACAGTAACGGCGCAAAAACAGCTATAGCTTGCTATGTTGTTCTTGATGGCACGAACACCGATCCCTCCGTCAGCGTAAATATAAAAGCCGATGAAGCGGTAACGGTTAAAAATATCGAAGGCAAAGTTATAAAAACTGCTCAAGCCGGCGAAACATTTACACTTAGTGTATCTGCCGAACCCATATATATCGAAGGCGGATATACTGTACAATAAAATAAGAAGCTTAATATAATATAGCTTCTGAAACAGCTGCGATTGCTATGCTTTTATATACAGGCATAGCAACCGCGGCATCGGTAGGGTCGGTAAAGTATGATACTGCCGATATGTACGAAAATTCCTGATAAATTTATAATTTACACTTAACACTATACACTCCGGGGAATAATAACTCTCGGGAGTATATTTTATTGAGTTAGGTTAGGATAGAAGAATTTTTAATGCTGCTGACCCGATTGCCCCGTGCATGATACGGGATTATGTCTTTTGTATCTTTGCGCAATGGTGGGGATATTTTATATTTATGTTTAAATTATTGATAGTATTATTTTAAAGATATGCCTGCAAGAAAGTCGGACTATGATTTTATTTATTGATATAGCGCTTAAAAAGGCAGTTGGATAAAAAAGCTAATGATCACTTATCGTTCATAAAATTTTTATTGATTAAATACAAAACATTTTTCAATTCATTCTTTTACGGTTGATTTTACCTGTATTTCAAAAAGGTTATTATAAAGTGACCGTAATAAACAAAATTATGGAAGTAAAATGTCAATTTCCTAACAAACATTAAGTAAGTGAGTATAAAATGATAAAATAAGTGCGTTGTTTTAAAACTATTTCCATGTATAATATTATCAGTGGTTAAATTGAAATTAGGAGATTTATGTCGAGGCAAAATCGGCTGCCATAATTGGATTTGAACAATAAATCTAATTAAAAATAAATCTAATTAAATTAAAGGAGTGCAGAAAAGTGAAAAAAATTGCAATTTCAATCAAAAGGTTATGGGCAATGCTTGTTGTCTTATGTATGCTGGCTGCAATGGTACCGGTACATGCAGAAGGCATAACTGTGAGTGTATCTGTGCGCAGCGGCGCAGAACTTTCGGAGGTTCAATTACTTGATACTTTGGTTGCAAATGTCAGCGGCGGCAGTGCTGCTGCTCGTCAGTGGCAGGTAAGTACCGATGCGGGAACAACCTGGACGGATATTGCCGGTGAGACTTCTGCCGAATATATCGTCAGCGCAGCACAATC
>CACXES010000134.1 GCA_902766745.1 uncultured Ruminococcus sp. | reverse complement strand
GCGTTTGACGATCAGTGCACGGGAGCAAACCCGAGATATCCGCTGATGAGCGAGATAAAGCAGATGTACCTGAACGCATACTACGGAGGTGAAAAATAATGAAGTTGGATAATGTTATTGCAAAGAGACCCGACAAGACGATATATCGTGAGGGTGATAAAACAGTCAAGGTGTTTAACGAAAATTACTCTAAGGCAAATGTCTTGAACGAGGCACTTAATCAGTCAAGAGTCGAGGAAACAAGCCTGAAGATTCCCAAGCTTTACGAGGTTGCAAAGGTTGACGGCAAATGGGCAATTGTCAGCGAGTATATCGAAGGTAAAACCCTTGAACAGTTAATGAATGAGAATGAGGACAAATATGACGAATATCTGGAAAGATTCGTAAATCTGCAGATAGAGGTTCAGTCAAATACCGTTACGATGCTCAACAAGCTCAGAGATAAGATGCATGGAAAAATAAGTATGGCAGGGCTTGACGCCACCACAAGATACGACCTTCATACACGTCTTGACGCAACCCCTAAGCACAACAAGGTTTGTCACGGTGATTTTAACCCGAGTAACATTATAATAACCCCCGACGATGAGGCTTATATTATTGACTGGGCTCATGTAACTCAGGGTAATGCATCTGCGGATGCGGCAAGAACTTATCTCTTGTTCTCGCTTGAGGGCAAGACTGAGGTTGCGGAGAAATATCTTAATATGTTCTGCGAAAAGACGGATACAGCAAAGCAGTATGTGCAGAAGTGGATTCCGATTGTTGCGGCATCACAGCTGTCCAAGGGCAAGGAAGATGAAAGAGAATTTCTTATGCGCTGGATTGACGTGGTGGATTACGAATAATTTTAAATATATTGGGCGCACTGTTTCTTTCGGGAAACAGTGCGCTTTCGTGTGCAAATATATTATTAAATTCGTGAATACATAGGACAGTTATACATAGCGTGTTTGAATAAATGCGGTGCGGATGGTCGCTGTTTTGTGCAGTTTGACAATTTTATCTGTATATCAAAATAATTCTTGATTTTTTTTCCGGTTTATACTAAAATAAATACATTGATAAATAATCGGTGTTTGACCGATAAATATACTATAGGAGGATTTATAACGTGCAGAAGCTTGAACAGTTGTATGAAGGTAAGGCAAAGAAGGTTTTTAAGACCGATGACCCTGAGGTTTTGATGGTGGATTACAAGGATGATGCCACTGCGTTTAACGGCGAAAAGAAGGGAACCATTGCTTCAAAGGGGATTATTAATAATAAGGTTACCAATCATTTTATGAAGATGCTGGAGAGCAAGGGGATTCCTACTCATCTTGTTGAGCAGGTTTCGGATCGCGAAACATTGGTTAAAAAGGTAACTATCGTACCGCTTGAGGTCATTGTGCGCAACGTTGCCGCCGGCTCGTTTTCTAAACGCTATGGCGTGGAGGAGGGACGAGAGCTTCTCTGTCCCACGCTCGAATTCAGCTATAAGGATGATGCGCTCGGAGATCCGCTGATTAATACCTATCATGCGCTGGCACTCGGTATTGCCACACAGGAGGATATAGACACCATTTCAAATTATACTTTTAGGATAAATGATATCTTAAAGGAATATTTGCTGACACTCGGGATAAAGCTTATTGATTTTAAGCTTGAGTTTGGAAAGACGTCCGATGGTACAATTGTTCTGGCGGATGAAATCTCGCCGGATACCTGCCGATTCTGGGATGCGGAAACAAACGAAAAACTGGATAAAGACCGTTTTCGTCGTGATATGGGCGGTGTAGAAGATGCCTATCATGAGATTATGAAGCGCCTTATGGGTGAGTAATTCGAGTATTAATAATGTGAATGACTTTGTTGATAAAGTCGGAAAGGCAGCAGTTACTATGCAGAACGAAACAATTGTGGTTATTGACTTTGGAGGACAGTACAATCAGCTCATCGCACGCCGTGTGCGTGAGGAAAATGTGTATTGTGTTGTGATTCCGTATTCAAAGAGCTTGGAGGAAATTAAAAGCTATAAGCCAAAGGGAATTATATTTACCGGCGGACCGAACAGTGTGTACGATGCAAATGCGCCTATGGCAGACAAGGGTGTGTTTGAACTCGGAGTTCCGATTTTAGGCATTTGCTACGGGGCACAGATGATGAGCTATATGCTTGGCGGAAGGGTGGAACGCGCCGAAACAAGGGAATACGGTGTTATGCCGGTTGAAGCCTGCGAAAGTCTTCTTTTTGACGGGATTGACGGTAAAATGGATTGCCTTATGAGCCACACCGACAAGATCGTTGAAATTCCGAACGGGTTTGAGGTTGCGGCATATACAGATAGCTGTCCTGTTGCTGCGTTTCAGAATACGGAGAAAATGTTTTTCGGAGTACAGTTCCATCCTGAGGTAGAGCATACTGCGTTCGGAAAGCAGTTGATTCATAATTTCTTATATAAGGCTTGCAGAGTTTGCGGGGATTGGACTATGGCGGATTATGCAAAGAATTTCATTGCCTCCGCAAAGGAAAAAATCGGTGATAAAAAGGTTCTTTGTGCGCTGTCCGGGGGTGTTGACAGCAGTGTTGCTGCTGTGCTTTTGAGCAAGGCGGTCGGAAAGCAGCTCACTTGTATTTTTGTAGACCACGGTCTTTTGAGAAAGAACGAAGGCGACGAGGTCGAGGAGATATTCCGAAAGCAATTTGATATCAATCTGGTGCGTGTAAATTGTGAGGACAGATTCCTCGAAAAATTGAGCGGAGTTACCGATCCCGAGAAAAAACGGAAAATTATCGGAGAGGAATTCATACGCGTATTTGAGGAAGAAGCAAAGAAAATCGGTACGGTGGATTTCCTTGTTCAGGGTACTATATATCCGGACGTTATCGAGAGCGGAACAGGCGATGCTTCTGTAATCAAAAGCCACCATAATGTAGGCGGATTGCCGGATTATGTCGATTTTAAGGAAATTATAGAACCGCTGAGGAGCCTGTTTAAGGATGAAGTAAGGCAGCTTGGAACGGAGCTTGGAATACCGGAATATTTGGTGTGGAGACAGCCGTTCCCCGGACCCGGATTGGCGGTCAGGTGTATAGGTGAGATTACAAGAGATCGACTTGCCATACTCAAAGATGCGGATGCGATCTTCCGTGAGGAGATTGCAAACGCAGGACTTGACAGAAAAATCAATCAGTATTTTGCCGTGATTACCGATATGCGATCTGTCGGTGTTATGGGCGATGAACGCACGTATGATTATACCATCGCACTTCGTGCCGTTACAACAAACGATTTTATGACCGGTGAATGGGCGAGGATTCCGTTTGATGTCTTGGACATCGTTAGCCGCCGCATTGTGAACGAGGTGAAGCATGTAAATCGCATTGTTTATGATATAACCGGTAAGCCACCCGCTACCATTGAGTGGGAATGATGTACG
>CACXES010000133.1 GCA_902766745.1 uncultured Ruminococcus sp. | reverse complement strand
GCTGATTATCCTTGCGGGAATGGGCTTTAATATGATGATGCTGTACTGTGAAGATTGCTATACAATCGACGGCGAGCCGTATTGGGGTAATATGCGTCCGCGATATTCCAAAGAGGATTTTCGGGAATTGGACGATTTTGCATATTCCCTCGGAATTGAGATGATACCTTGTATACAGACCCTTGGACATCTTACGCAGGCAATAAAGAAATACCCGTACAAGGAGATTGCAGATACCGATTCGGTTTTAATGGTAGGATGCGAGAAGGTATACGAGTTGATAGACAAGCTGATTTCTCAGGTGTCGTCATGTTTCAGAAGCCGCCGTATACACGTCGGGCTCGACGAGGCGTGGAATCTCGGATTTGGGAATTATCTCAAAAATAACGGTTACAAGCCGCAAAGCGAGCTTATGCCACAGCATGTAAAAAGGGTTTGTGAAATTACGGACAAGTATGATCTAAAGCCCATGATGTGGTCAGATATGTTTTTCCGTGCCAAGAGCAAGACGCATGACTATTATGATTATTCGGTTAATTTTTCTGCGGAGGACAGAGAGTCCGTACCCGATAATATGAGCTTGGTTTACTGGGATTATTATCATTTTGATACCGAGGAATATGCCGCAATGCTGAACCTTCACAAGAAGCTCAGCGATAAAATAATTTTCGCAGGCTGTGCAAGAAGCACATTCACCTTCGGCAGCCATCACGACAAGACGCTTGCGACAACGAATGCCTCGCTTTCTGTATGCAAGGATAAGGGTATAAGCGAGGTAATTGCAACTGTATGGGGTGATGATCAGAGAGAGAGCAGTACCTTTGCGATTCTTCCGGGCTTGCAGCTGTTCGCAGAGCATATGTACAGCCTCGAACCTGATGAAGAAACACTCAGCCGACGATTTAAATGCTGTGTTAATGCTGATTACTCTGCATTTTGCGACATAAGCTTATTTGACTGTATTCCCGAGTACAACGGCAAAAATTTGAATAACTCGTCCGTGAGCCGTGTTTGCATGTGGCAGGATATACTTTTGGGACTTTTTGACAAGGATTTGCGGAATACAGATTTCTCGCAGCACTATGAGAAGCTGGCAGAAAAAATGGCGGAATATGCAAAAAAGTATGTTGAGTTTAAAACCTTGTTTGAATTTTATGCGCAGTTGGCAAAAGTCTTAAAAACCAAGGCATATTTGGGTATTCGTATTACAGCCGCATATAGAAGCGACAACCGGGAAGAATTAAAGCTGATACGGGACGAGGTTCTGCCGAAGCTGCAAAGCGATATGAAAAAACTCAGAGAGGCACATCGCAGGTATTATTTTGAGGAATACAAGCCTATTGGATGGGAGATTCTCGATATACGATACGGCGGAGCAATAATGAGAGTTGATACTGCAATTTTTCGGCTTGAAAGCTATCTCTCCGGAAAATGTAATAAGTTGGACGAGCTTGAGGAGGAACGTCTAAGTATGTCCGGCTGTGATGAAGTAAAGGAGGCATTGACCTATCGTACAATATGCAGCGCAAGCAGCCTTTGAGCAGTACACATAAAATTTGAAAGAGGAGGAATACAGACATAAAGTTATCCGTATATGATATTTTATGATTTTCATCATATTTTCAAAGAATGTCAGAAATATAATGTTTCAAAATTTGCAATTATTCGGTAGGTATTAAACAAAACTGATTTAGCAAAATTGTACAATTTATCAGCAGTTTTTTACCTGTATTTAAACGGTATTATATAGTAGACTATTTATGTAGTATAGCGGATTTGTGTCAAAAGCCTCAGTTTAAACAGGAAGCTTGAACTAACCGGCTTGTTTGATGCGGATAAAATGACAGTGCTGTGATAAAAGGTGCATTGTACACATTGAAGGAGGCGGTATAAATGAAATATAAAGCATTTTTGTTAAATTCATTGGACACGGTATTTTGGGATTCGGATATAAAGGAGAGTAGTCTGTCGCATACGACGATGCTTAAGAACGAGGCATTTTCGGTGCAGTTAGCTTTTTCGGCAGAGAAAGAAAGCGATGACGATCCCGACAATATTGAGTTAGGAATAAGAATAACATCGGGATTAAACAATGAATTGTCTATATATGAATTAGAGAATGTTGCATTGATGAGAGTTGCGCTCAGTACGAGCGATGATTGGTATCTCAGAAAAACTCCCGGGTTATATCCTGACAGAATGAGAAGACTGAAAAAAGGTGCATTTACGGCAGTTGCGGGGCAATGGAGAGCTTTGTGGATAACGTTTAACGAGAAACTTAATAATTTGCCTGCAGGCGTGTATCCGATTAAAATACAAATCTACGAGAGAAAAACAAATAATGTTGTGTCAGAGTCGGAGTTTGCGCTTGAGGTGATAGCGGCTGAGCTTCCGAATCAAGAAATGTATGTCACTAACTGGGTTCATTACGACTGTATTTCTACGTTTTCAAATACAAGACCGTTTTCAAATGAGTTCCTCGATGTGCTTAAAAGATATGTCACTTTGGCGGTTAAGAACGGACAGAATACAATACTTACGCCTGCTTTTACACCACCGCTTGACACCGAACCGGGCAAAGAACGTATGACTGTTCAGCTTGTTAAAATAGAGAAGCAGAACGGTTTGTACAGCTTTGATTTTTCCGATATGCAGCGGTTTATTAATATATGTCTTGAATGTGGTATTGAGTATTTTGAACACAGCCATCTTTACACTCAGTGGGGGGCGAAGCATGCACCTAAAATTGTTGTAAAAGAAAATGGAAAGAATAAGAAGATGTTTGGGTGGAAGACAGATGCATCTTCAAAAGAATACAAAGAGTTTTTACACTCGTATCTGACGGCGTTGAAATGCTTTATCAAAGAAAACGGGTATGAGAAAAGGTTTTTCTTTCATATTTCGGATGAACCGTCGGAGGAAATGCTTGATGACTACAGAGATGCAAGTATGTTTGTCCAAAGTGAGTTAAAGGATTTTCCCATAGGAGATGCATTGTCTGATTATAAATATTATGAAAGCGGACTGGTCAAGGTGCCTATTTCTTTGACGTATAAGGTTGAATCGTTTTATAAAAAGGCAAGTCCGCTGTGGATGTATTATACCGGATGTAATTCGAATTACTATTTGGCAAACAGGGTGATAGGAATGCCTCAAGAGCGTTCAAGAGTGCTTGGGGTTCAACTATACTACTATGACATTCAAGGATTTTTACATTGGGGATTTAATGCTCATCATAATAACCTCGCGCGTGAGATTGTTGACCCGGGTATATCGCCGGATATGAATGGAGATTTTGCCGGCGGCTCATCGTTCTTGGTTTATCCTAAGGGGAAAGATGTTGACCCGTCAATTCGACTTAACACATTCCGTGATTTGATGCAGGATGTGAGAGCGATGAGGCTTTTAGAGTCTATGATAGGCAGAGATGAAGTTTGCAGAATGATTAAGCAGGTTATACCGGATATAAGCATTATGTGCAGAGTAACTTCGGAACAAATCCTTGAACTTCGCAATAGGGTTAATGCGGAGATAAGTCAGAATTTAGGCTGAGAAAACGCAGATGTTGAAGGAGGTCAACGTTTATGATGCAGAAATTTCCGCTTGTTTGTGAAACAGAGATTATATATAATAAACAAATGTATTACGAAATCACTAAAACAATGACTAAAAACGGAGGTAAACAGTAATGAATAAAAAGATTGCAGTGATTGGTTTGCTAAGCTCAATGGTTCTTTTTGGCACTTCGGCATACGCAAGCATATCAGAAGTAAAAAACGATGGCTATATTGACATAACGGGAGACGGTGCAGCGGCAAACTCAACGGTGACCGTTGAAATTGTTGACGCAAATATTGATTTGTCAAGAGACGATGTTTGGAACGATTTTTCTGATGACGGCAATATAACTGCTTTTATGGGCGTAACTCAGGCTGATGCCAACGGAAAATATGAACTTGGGGTATTTATTAAAACCAGCGGCAAATATCTTGTGAGAGTCGGAAATGCCGGATTTAAGACTGTTAAAGAGGATGAACTGAAATTTATCTTTGAAAGTAAAATGAAGGAATGTATAAATGCGTTAAAGACTGCTGCAGCCAACGATGATGAAGACGCAATTAAAGGTTTACTTACTAATAATCGTTATGATTTAGGGATTTTTGCAGAGGCGGGCAATGATGCGGAAAAGGATAAGGCGGCAAAGGCATTAAAGGATTATGTGAAGAATAACTCAGACCTGATAACCGAGGAATCCGTGGGTACAATCTGTGAAAAAGCGTGTGTTCTATCAATTTTAGGGAACAGTGATTTCGGTGGCTTTGGTAAGTACGCTGACGGCTTTGGCATGGGGAGCCTTAAGGTGTCAAAGTTTTATAAGACTTCTTTCGCGGAAAAGCTTACCGAGATGATGAAGAAAGATAATCCCCGGACAATAGAGGAGTACGATAAAGCACTTGAGAAAAATACAATCCTGTGTCTAATATCGCAAAATGACAGCGCAGAGGAGCTGAAAGAGTGCTTGGAGCTTTATGCAAGTGAAATCGGAGTGGACAAATCCAAGATAACCTCATCTATGTGCAAGGCACTTATGGGAGAAAGCAATATTAACACATACGAAGATATTGTTGAATTTGCAAACAAGTTTTCAAGCAACGGCACCGGTGGCGGCAGCAGCGGCGGCGGAAGCTATGGCGGCATAACCTCGGGCGGTTCGTCGTACGTTGGTGAAAAAGTATTTTCTGAGGAATATATTCCAAGCACAACGATAAAAGACGGAATATCTGTTTTTAAGGATTTGGATGGCTATGAGTGGGCAAAAGAGTCTGTTGAGGGTCTTTTCGGAAAAGGCATAATAGCCGGAATAGGAGATGGTTTATTTGCACCGAATGACAATGTTTTGAGAGAAGAGCTTGTTAAGATGATTGTAAAATCATTTGAGCTTTCCGTTATCGGTGACAAGCTGCCATTTAGTGATGTAGCTGAGGGTGAGTGGTATACCGAGTTTGTTGAATGTGCGTATTACAGCGGTATAGTAAACGGATATTCGGACACAGTATTCGGCATAGGTGACGCTGTTACGAGAGAAGATTTAGCGGTTATGATTGCCAGAGCGATTGAGATATGCGATTACAAGCTTGCCGGCGATAACAAGACGGCTTCAGAGTTTGCAGACCGTGATGATATTTCGGAGTATGCGCAGGATGCGGTAAATAAACTTGCATCTGCCGGAATAATCAGCGGTGACGAAAATTTGAGATTTAATCCCAAACAAAGTGCGACCCGTGCGGAAACCGCCAAAATGCTTTGGATGACAATTCAAAAATGCGAGAAATAAGGAGATGTGGCAGATGAAGTTTAATATGAAAAAATTAATATCTTTAGTGGTTTGCAGTCTTATGGTTATGACCTCATGTATATTCACATCGGTTAGTGCCGCAGTGATGGAATCAAACAATGACTACACAAAAATTTCGGCTGTATTTCAATATGCGGGGATGTTGGATAACGAGATAGGAGAAGCGGAGTTTTCGTCAATGCTGACAAGGGCGGAATTTGCGGATTATTTGGCAAAGCTGATGAATGGTCAGCAGAGTGAACCCGGCGTTATTTATATTGATATTCCCTTGGAAAATATTTATGCATCGAGCGTAAATTACCTTGCAAAAGCCGGAGTGGTATCTGTGCCGGAGGATTTGAGATTCAATCCGAATGACACCATTACATATGATGAGGCGCTGACAATGGTTGTGCGTGCTTCGGGCTATGGTGTTATGGCAGAGGCAAACGGCGGATATCCGATGGGATACAGGTCTGTTGCATCAAGACTTGGTATATCAATCAGCCCGATTGATGCAAGCTTTTTGACGGTCGGAGAGGGACTGAGAATTCTCTATAACGGAGCGACAGTGGGAGTATATTCGCCCAACAAAATAGGGGCAGACGGAACATATTCGTACGAGGTTACGGGTGACACGCTTTTGTCGATATATAAAAATATTTATATCCAAAGAGGAAAGCTGTATGCGGCAAGCGGTTCAAGTATAAATGATAAGTATTCCGCAAAGGATAACGAGGCAAATATTGACGGATTGATTTACAAATACTCTAAGGATTTCAATGCAGCAAACTATCTCGGCAATAACATTGACTTTGTTTACTGTCTTGACAAGGCAAACGAAATAGGGGAGTTAATCTATGTTGAAAAGAGCGGAACAGATAAGGAGCTTGAAATTTCCTCTGAAAATTTTCGTTCGTTTGACCCGACAAGCTTCAGTCTTGAATATGTAAAGACAGGCACAGACAGAAAGACCTCCGCGGTATCTGTTCCACGCTCAGTAACAGTAATATACAATGGAAGACCCTGCGATAAAAGTGTTTCCGAATTGATAAACTCGCTAAAGAATGATGACTGTCACGGAACAATAAGCCTTAAAGATACCGATAATACTTCAGGGTATGACTTGATGCTCATTAAATGTTATACATCTGTGACGGTGACGGCTTACACTAATAACACTTTATACAATGCGCTGAATATAGGAAAAAATATATGTACGGACGATTATGAGTATATGACGATAATGACGTCTGACGGTCTTGAAGCGAAAATGCATACATCTTTCCCGTATATTGCAGATGTAGCGGCATCTTATGATAAAGAAAAGCTTGAGATTATTATATGCTCGGAAACGGTATCGGGAAAGCTTTTGGAAATTGATAAGTCAAATTTAAGGCTAAAGCTTGACGGCGCAGAGTATGAGACAAGCGAAAGCTGGTTTAAAAATAATGAAAATAAGATTTCGGTTGGCTCGGAATACACAATGTATATGAATTCAATCGGAAAGATTTCATATCATACCGAGAAATCGAATGATGAATATAAAGTCGGATATCTCTTAAAAACAACAATAGCGGATGAGGGCTTTGGTAAAAAGGTTAAGATGCGTATCTTCAGCCATGCGACAGGTGCATTTGATATTTATACTGCCTCGGGAAAGCTGTGTGTTGATGAGGTGCAGTACAGCCTTGATAACGGCGAGCTGATGAAGGCTCTTAAGGCATTTCCCGGTACGACCGGAATAGTATCGGAAAATGACAACGATAACTCAAATTTACCTAAGGTAAAGCCGCAGCTTATACGTTTTAAAGCAGATGATAATAACAGAATCGCTGCGGTGGATACAACGGCACTTTCCGTAAATGAGAATGAGGAAAACAGTCTTAAGGAGGTTCGTACAACATCAAAAGCAGTAAGCTATATACCCGGACAAGGAAGATTTGATCTTACGATTGTATACAATCCTTCAAACACAAAGGTAATTGTTATGCCGGAGCTTGACGAAAACGGTGAAATGAATATAAACGGACAAAAGGTTTCGGATGTCGAAAAGTATTTTTCAACTTCAACCGCAGGAATGACAGATGACAGAAATTGGACGATGAGCGGTTATAATTACAGCGACTCAACACCTTATACAGATGTAATTACATATATAGGAAATGCAGCGGAAGAGAAGAAAAACGCAATGATGTTTATTGACTTCAGCGATACACTTGACAATGACGGTATGCAGATGAAGGCAATGAACGTCAATGAAGCGGGTGCGGCAAAGTCATATAACATAAGTCAGAATACTGCAATTCCAAATGACCTTACGCAGGGAGATCTTGTCGGAATAAGAACAGGTGCGGATGGCTCGGTAACAGAGATACTTCTTATGTATGACAGAGAATCAGGGGAATACCGAGACGGAAGCAACGGCTATGTAAAGGATAACATAGATTACGGAAAATATATCTACAATCTTCCCGGATATATCAGTGCGTTTGCATACCGCTCTGTCGGAAGACAGTTAAGTAAAGGATATGTATACAAAAAGATAGGAAGCTATGTCACGCTAACATACGAACTCGGCGATGCATCGTTTGACGGGCCCGGCTATGAAAATATAGACTTAGGCTCAAGACCCGTTGTTATATATGACAGCACCGCTCCGGAGAAGAACAGAATTTCAAACGGGAGCGTTAATGATATAGTTGATTATAAGTCAGCCGGAAACGATTGCACATATATGCTTTTGAATACCTATAAAAGTGAAGGCGGCGGTACAGTATTTATCTATAAATAAAGACGGGGTAAATAGTGCTGTTAACAATATTTAGGAGGATTGATTTATGAAGAGATTGCTCTTGATAATTTGTGCTGCGGCACAAATTATGTCAACATTTTCGGTTGTATATGCGGAAAACTTTGAGGTGGGAATATCTGTAAAAACAGATGCAGTACCGGCGGTATTCTACGATAACAATACCGCAAAATTTGAGGTAGAGCTTACGGGAAGCGCATTGTCAACGGAGCAATACAGCGTGGAGTATGAGATAAAGTTTAAGAATTATAACTATGATTCCTACAAACCGACGGTAGATGAGGTTTTAAAAAAGAGCTTTACGAGAAGCGATGTGACATTCGGCGATTCAATCGTATTTGATGATACGCTGTATTATAACTTAAGCGGTGAAAAGTACGGATTGTACAACTTGAATATTACGGTTAAAAATGGCAGCACGGTTGTGGGAGAAAAGTCATTTCCCTTTGCAAAGTCAACGGTTGCGGAAAATCTGAACAGGACATTTGGATCATGTGTCCACCTGACAAGATACGCAGATGCGGATATCGTACTCAGTATGATGAAAAATTCGGGATTGGGGCTTGTGCGTGATGACTTTAACTGGGATAAATACGAAAAGTCAAGAGGTGTGTACAAGCTTGATGAAAGACAGGTCAGCACACTTGAAAAGGCAAAAAAGTATGACATTGATATGCTTGCGATATTAACCGGCGGAAATAGCTTGTATAACACAAATGCGGCGTATTCAAGTCTGCCCGATGACAGTACATATGATGGCAGCGGTAAAACGTTTGCGGATGCTTATAAAAACTATGTGTCAATATTTGTGAATGAGCCGCAGGTCAAAAGTGCGGTATCTATGATTGAGGTAATAAACGAGCCGCTCGGTTCGGTCAGTGAATCGGGAAAAACCGTAGCTCAGTTAAAAGCCGAATATGTTAATGCGGGGAAAATATATGCTAAATCGGTTAAAGCGGCGCATGATGCAGTGAAAGAAAGTAATTCTCCAATAAAAGTGGGTGCGTTTTCGGCATTCAGGCTCGGTTACCAGGCGGATTATTTTATTGACGGTGCTATGAGCGAAATGGATAAGCAGTATTATGACGCCTTCACAATTCACGATTACAAGGAGAGAGGAACGGACGGCGATCCGGAACCGGGTTATTCGCCGTCTGTCGGAGCGAACTACTATCCGTTTTTGGACGGCGCAGTAAGTACAGTTAAGCATTTCGATGATTTAATGTCGGGAAAGACCGCCGCACCCGGTACCGGGAACAGTTATACTGCTTTTGCAAATAATGAACACTGGTATACGGAGCGGGGATTCTCAACCGATGACAAACCGGACAAATCATCGAATTACTCTCAAAATCCCTACTATGACCAGGCATTGAATTTGGTCAGATCCAAAATAGTTCTCGATGCATATAACGGCGGTAATATGAGCGATAAGGCATGGATTTATGATTTTTCCGACGATAACATTGAAGGTAATATCAGAGAATCGTCCTTTGGAATTGTAGAATCGCATTTGAGTGAAAATCCTTATGCACCAAAGCCTGCATATATCGCAGTTGCGAATTATAACAGCCTTGTCGCAGATGCGTCGAAGTGTGAAAAGGTTGACGGAGATGATATATATGAAGAAAACGGTGAGTATATCTATAAGTATACCTGCCCGAGCCGCACGGTATATGTCGCATACCACTCAAAGGGTGATGATCCCGCCGAGATGTGTGAGCTTGAATTTGAACGGATAAACGACGGATATGTAACTGTCTATGATTTTTGGGGAAACGAAATAAACGAGAGTGATATATACAAAAACGGAAAATACTGTCTTACCAAGCAGCCGTATTATATTTGCGTCGGAGAGCCGATAAACAGAAGTGTTAAGCCGGCATTTGCCGAGGAAGTGGCGGATAAAATCACGGTTGAAGGCAATATTGCATCAAAGGAAAGAGGCAGAATGGTATCGATTGTTGTTCTCAAGCCCGGTGAGGAATTGGATGAAAATTCTGTTTCGACCTCACTCTACTTTAATCAAACAACAACAGATACAGACGGATACTTCAGGTTTGAGTTCGGTGTACCGGAGCAAGGTGCAGCGTGCAAGGCATATGTTACCTCAGATGATAATCCTACACCGATATTTTTCAATATTTCATCGGGCAGAACCGAAAGGATAAGTCTTTCGTTTATGAAAGATATTGTCCGGCTTAAAAACAGTGACTTTAAGTTGATAGATTTATCGAATATATCTGCAATGGTTGAATATTCAACAGCGGCAAATGCGATTTCGTATGAGCTGTACTGCGCAGTGTATAAAGATAATTGGCTTATAGGATTTGAATCCCTTTCGGATCGGATTGAAAGCATGCAGGACGGAAACAAGGTATATCCCATAAGTATATCAGGGGCAGACGGCAGTGCGTTTGACAGGGTTACGCTTTATATGTTTGATAAAGACGGAAAGCTGAAGCCTATTTGCTCGGCACGCACTATAAACAAATGAAAGGTGGCAGAGGGATGACAAGCGGATTAATAAAGTGCCGTTTTTTGGCTGTGATAACAGTAATATGCGTAATTGCAAGTTCATTTGCGGTTACTTCGTACGCAACTGACGATTCCGAATACGGTGATAATGTGGCGTATGCAGAACTTGGCGCAAGCGGTGCAAAAACAAAGAATATTAACAGTATAAGCCAAAGCCTTGGGTCGGCTTCGACATATAAGAGTGTTGCTGCTGCCGGAAGAGAGGGTTGGCAGATAACTTCTGCATCACCGTATATATACGTTGATGTTGATGACAGGTTTGCATATCAGGTAAATGACGGAACGACATTTGACCTTGAAATTGACTATTACAATGCTTTGACAGGTTTTTTCCTGGTTGAATATGACGGACTGAAAACAGAGCAGAAAAATGCTCATTATGAATTTTTAAACAGGCAGGACAAGTGGCAGACAGTGAAGATACCGCTTGATGATGCGTACTTTGGCGGCAGATGTGCGGGTGCGGATATAAGAATCCGTGCCAACGCAATCGGCGGTAGGCACAAGCAGTTAAAAACTTCAACTGCACCGGTTACCATCGGCGCAATCAGACTTGTAAAACACGAAAAGCAAAATCCGCTGCGGCTTGAGGTAAATATAGATGAGTCGGGTAATGCGTTTGAGTGGTACAAAAAAGATAAGAAAATCGTAAATACATTCACCAACCTCAGAGATACCGATATTACAGCAGAGGTAACGTGCTACGGAACATCGCGGGAGCAGATAAAGTGCTTTGAAACGGTGAATACCATAACCGTAAAGGGCGGCGAAACCGTGGAACTGCCGATAAATGTTGACAGTGACAGATGTGATGTCTATGACTATTATGTAAAGGTTGAGTCGGAAAAGGACAATGTTCATTCGCTCTATCAGCCGACGCAGTTTTCTATATTAAAGACCGATGAAAACGGTTACAAAAATCAGGATGTGTATATTTGTACGCACCCCGATTGGGAGCATACAGAAGAAGAGCTTTCGCAAATGATTGATGTTATCGGAAAGAGCAATGTCGGCGGTATAAGATGGAGCTTGCTTTCGAGCGCGGTTGAGTCCAGATCGGGCGAGGACGTTGTCGACAGCAGCTATCTGGGATATACCATAAAGGAGCTTAGAGAGCATAACCTTAAGGGATTTCCTATTATTCACGGACCGAATTTCGAGGGCTATTCATATGATACCACGCCGAATACACCCGAGAGCTTGGCGAAGAAAAAGAGTGAGGTTGAGGTTTTGATGAAGCATGCGGCTGATATCATTGATTGGTATGAGCTGTTCAACGAAACAAATCACACCTTCAGTGAGGAAAAGAACAAAGCCTTGGGCGGCGTTGAAAATTACGGTATGCTTGTGGACATGGTTGCGGACGTCAGAGATGAGTTAGATCCGACCGCAAAAATTGTCGGCTTTGCGACCTGTGACCTCGGAAGAGAGGACAGACAAAAGCTTTTCCACGATAAGACGATTGACGGCGGTGCGTACAACAGGCTTGATGCATATTCATCGCATCCGTACTCAACCTCCTTCACCGAGACGGGCGGCGGTGAAACTTTGGTGTTCAAGTGGCGAGATTATATAGCGGAAAGAACAGGTATAACGCTTCCGCTGGTAAACAGTGAGCTTGGATATACCACGGCGGATTCCGTTACGAACGGCGACCAAAGAACACACGGTAACCTTATGTCACGTTATGACATATTCTTTAAGTCAATCGGAATGACAAACTTCTGCGCATTGTACAATTTTGAAAGGAAGGGTCCGATAGAATATGACAGAGAGGATTCATTCGGACTTGTTACCCCGTCGTATAAGCACCTTACACAGGAAGAAAAGGTTTGTATGCCGATGGAGGGGTATGTTGCCGTTAGCGGCCATAACTATATCTTTGCCGATACAGATATGGTAAAAAAGATTTCCGATACGAATAATTGTTATATCAATCTTTTTAAAAGCAGAAAGTATAATCAGGATATATTGACGCTTAACACAACAGAGAGAAAAACAAGGAAGCTTGTAACAATTGATTTGGGAACGGATAATGTTGAGGTATATGATGATTACGGTAATATGACGCCGGTATGCGGAAATAACGGCAAGTTCACATTTTGGGTTGATGAGCGGCCGATGTATGTAAAGGGAGATTTTACAAAAACAGAGCTTTTGGAAAATAATGATGAGTTTTTGAGTATATCGGACAGCAACATAACCGGCGGACAGAACGATATCGTAGCGATAAATTATATAAACAACACCGATAAGGAATATGACGTAGAAGTTATAGAGTCCGAAACGGTAAAGCACTATGCAGGTAATAAATTAACCAAAGGCAAGTCAGAGATTCTGCTTACGCCGAGCGGCGAAATCGGTTCAACAAGTATGGTCACCGTAAATATAAAAGACGGCGATAAGATCGTTCAAAGCACGGAGGTATTTGTTACAACGGATAAGTCGGTAACCGCAGATATTCAGCTTTCGCTTATCGACCCTGCGAATGTTGATAACTGGATGATGAATATTGAACTGAACAACACATCAAAGCTGAAGGTTGCAAGGGGTACAATAGAATTCAAATCTCCCGATGAACTGCGTTCACTCAGGAAGATTGATATAGGAAACATCCCCAAGGGTCTTACGGCGGGATATACAATACAGCTTCCAAAGCTTGTAAAAAAAGGAATATATGATTTTGTGTTCGATTTAAATTTAGATGACGGAACAACCTACAGCTACAGCACAAAGTCAGATATGACAGTCGCAAAATATGCGGAGGTAAAGCCAAAAATAGACGGCGAGATAGAGCCGGAGGCGTGGAAGTATAACACCTGGATGTATGCCGACAAGGCAGAGCAGCTAAAGAATAACGTGGGCTGGGCAGGCCCCGATGATTTAAGCGGCAGAGCGTCGTTGATGTGGGATGAGGATAACTTATACTTTGCCGCAGTTGTAACCGACAATGTGTTCTATCAGCCGCATTCCGGCTGGGATACATGGAAAGCGGACAATATTCAGCTTGGTGTGTTCTACGGCGAGGAAGGCTATACCATATCGGGACAACGCTCGACAACCTTCCACGAATTATCAATGGCACATACACCGCAGGGGGATGAGGTTTACAGGACATTATCCCAGGATAACTACTACAGCCCCGCAAAGTTTGATAATGCAGATATATGTATTGTCAGGAGCGGTGACAAAACCATATATGAGGCGAAAATCCCGTGGAATGGATTTCTTCTTCCCGGGCAAAGACCGAATGAGGGCGAAAAGCTCGGCTTCTCGTATATGATAAACGAAAGTGACGGCGGTGACCGAAACGGCTGGATAGAGTATGCAAGCGGTATAGGTGCGGTAAAAGATACATCGCTGTTTACATGGCTTACGCTTCTTAAATAATACGAAAGGGGATTCGGTATGAAAAAAACAATAATTTTTACACTGTTGACTTCGCTGATAATTTCGGTTTTCGGTATTAACGGCTTTGCCGAAGATTTTAAGCGAATTGATATGTACTATGACTTCAACAATTACACCGGGATAATGGGACAAGGTGTCGCACCGGGCGAAAACTGGGGTATTGCATATATGCAAAATAAAGACGGCAGCTATGCTCCGTCTGCTAAAAGAAAGTCTTTTGGCAGTGCAAAGGATGATGAAACAAATTCCGGGGTAATGCGCATCAATGGTGCGGGCGAGCCGGTGCTGCTGTTTGGGAAGCTTATAAAAGAGGGTGCATTCCATATCAGCTTTGATATTAAGCTTAATGCCGTAAACAGCGGCTTATACGTCGGATTTTACGACAGCTTCAGTTATCCGAGCGATGACACAAGTGTTTTGGAGTCAACGTATTCAATCGGTCCGTGGATTCGCAGCGATAAAAAGGTTCGCTATGTATATAAGGGCGACAAAAGCGGAAATGATATGCGTTATACACAACACTGGGGCAACAAGCTTGAGGATAATGCGCCCGAAGTAGCGGAAAACAGATGGTATCATATGGATATGTACTTTGGAGATTACGGCTCAAATGATACGGCAATCGCAAAGTATTATATAGACGGACAGCTTGTAAACAATAATGATGTGTACTTCAGCGGCTGCAAGGGCTTTAAGGGGTTATACTTCCGAAGCGAGAGTGCAGATTTCTATATTGACAATCTGTATGTAAGCAATTTTAAAGGGGATGAATACCTGCACGGATTTGCGGAAAATGAGATTATAGGTGATGGAAATTCAATCAAGCTGAAATTATCCGAGCCGCTTGAAAACAGCATAACGGCAAATGATATAAAGGTTGTTTATGCAAATACGGGTGAGGAGATAAATGATTTTGAAGTAACCTCAGATTCAAACATTTATGCAGACATTGTACTGAACGGTGACCTGAAATCAGGACGGTATAATGTTATTTTGAAGGATTCCGCTGTCGGTGCGTTTTACGGAAAGCCAATGCGAGAGGCCGTGACCTTCAGAACACCGCCCAGGTATGTGAATGGCATAGAGTGTCCGGATGTGGAAAAGGTTTCGTATAAAAACTACGATGGCAAAGAACAGAATCCGAATAACGGTATCTCAACCGCAACACCGTCAATTGATGTGTTGTTCTCGACCGCTGTGGCAGATAAAGATATTATTGACAATATCAAGCTGATATGTGATGGTTACAATCTTGATTATACATACAAAATATCAGAGGACAAAAAGACGATTTCCATCGAGCCGGAAAATGTTTTTGAACCGGAAAAGGAATACCTGCTGTCGGTGAGCGGAAATATTTGCGCAGATGTAAGTGACGTCGCAACGATGGGAATTGATTATTCGGAAGCATTTATGACGCTTAACGACCCGATGTTTGCAATAGCGGCAGAGGATATAGAGACGGATGGCACAAATGCGTATTTTAAAGTAAAGGTTATCAAAACAAGCGATAATGAAGGCGGTAAGTATACCTATGCCAATGCCGCATACAAGAAGCATATTGTTACAGGGGCAGACGGCACAGAAAAAACGTACTTTGAGATGATGTCGCTAAAACGTTTCCCGGTTGTTTTGGCACAAGACGAAAAGGGAATAACGATTTTGGGTGATGAACCGATAAATATCGAGGGTGCAGATGAATGCGGCGGATATATGTGGAAATATCCGAATAATACAGCCGATATTGTTAAGCTGCTTGAGTTGAATTAAGCCAAAGAACGCAAATCAAAGAGTAGTATGGATTGTATTCACAGAAACCGGAGAAATAATACACTAATTTGAAATCGGTTAAAAAATATATAAAAAGGGGCTGAGCGGAAAGAAGAAAATTATAAAACGGAGTTTGATGCTCATATGTTTATCAAAATTAAAATGAATGGAGGATAAAAAATGAAAATGGGTAAAAAGTTGTTAAGTTTGGCACTCAGTGCTGCGATGTGTGCGGGAATCACTCTTCCGGTCAATGCTTCGGTGTTCAGTGAGAATAAGATATTTGTTTCGCACTTTGACGATTTTTCAAGCTGGACATCTACACAAGGTGCAATTGACGATTTGCCGGAGGGATTCTTTGCGGTTGACGGAAAAAATATCCCGGCAAGAGCAACGGCAACAGGAACGTGTGTTGATGAAGCAGTGGGCACAAGAGCCTATAAGCTCGGCGCAGGTGCTATGGTAGGTTATCAGTTTGACCAAGTGTATAAAACGGGTACGCGCAGAATCAGCTTTGACTTAAAGCTGAGTACTCCTCTAACTAATGCGAATACCAATGACGGCAAAAATCGGTTGTATTTTAACGGCCACGAGAATAACGGCAACGATAATCCGTATGACTATTGGCATGCTGATGCGAAAAACGGTACAAATTGGGATTACAGACCGTACGGGTATATCAAATCGGGCGATTTTACAGCCATAAACGAAGCCTGGAGCGGAAAAGGAAATACCGAAGGTGCGGTATTCAATGACCTAAAATGGCATAAGATTGAAATCCTTTTTGACTATGATAATAATAAAATATCATATTTTGTTGACGGAAGTAACTTTGCATATGATGGCGAAGGAAACGAAAATAAATCCTTCTATTTCTCAAATGAAACCGGTACAGATGTGTATATCGACAACTTTGCGGTGTTCCACGGAGCAAACCCGGAATATGCAGAAGCTGTGCGGATGTCCGCAGATGCATACAGCGGCTTGGTTGGGGTAAACAACGGTAAGCTGAATATTGACTTATCTCGTGCATTGCCGAACGATGCAGTGATTCAAGCCTCTGACTTTACGGTAAAGGATTCGGCGGGTAGTGTTGTCTCAAATGCGGTAACCGCAGCACAGGTGGCAGCAGACCGCAGCAAGTCTACCATTTCCTTGACAACAGGTGCATTGGCGTCGGGGGTTTATACTCTTGAATATGCAAATGCGGCAAACAGTGTTAGCTTTATTGTCGGTGAAACTACGGTAGTATCGGATTGTCAGACCGAAAGGTATTATTATATGAATGAGGACTTTGAAAGCTATATCGGCGGCGTACCTGCACAGTGGCAGGCAACAACATCTTCGGTGGGAGTTCCGAGTGTGGGAAATGATGGTGTTAAGGGAAAAACACTGAAAATGTCAAGCGGCAGCAGTTCAAGCTATATGAACAAATTCGACAGCTTCCAGTCAGGAAAGCTCAAGGTTGAATTTGATATGAAGACAGCAGGAAAAGGATGGGGAATTGGCTTTATTCGTGAGGCAGACTCGGCTGCGGCAGATTATGAAAAGCATCTCGCAATCGGTAACACAGCAGGGGAGGCAGCAGATATTTATACTTGCGCAACAACTGATGCGGTGGGACTTAATACAAAACAGACGGCGACAATAAAAAATGATGATTGGAATCACGTTTCGATAACCGTAAATATGACAACGGAGAAGTATGAGTTTGATGTAAACGGTACGAAATTTGAAACCCGTCATCCGTATAATGTATCATCAAATAATAAGATTTCTTGGTATGACGTAATAAAAACAGGAACCGAAGCTGTACAGGAGTCGTATAAGTGCGGCTTGAACGGAATCAGACTTTATTCCGACGGTACAAACGATGTGGAATTTGACAACATCAAAATCTATGCCGACAATTCTGCATATCTTTCGGAAGACTTTACCGGTTATGATCCGTGGTGGGGTGTCGCATTGCCGGCAGGATATTTCAGAAGAAACGATATAAATAACGGTAATAATCTTCTTGCAACGGCTGCCGGAGTTAACGCATCCGGTACTGACGATGCTGAGAAAACCGGTGCAAAAATTAATACAATTAATAACGGAACGCTGGACCATTTAAGGATAAGATTTGCACATCCGATTACTGACCTGGGAAGTAAAAAGATTGCTTTGGAATTTGACGCAAAGCCGGGTGCGGATTTGCGTATGGTTTTTTATCCAAAAGAGAAGTTCTATGGAAACGGTTCAACCGATACGGGTTCGTTGATTAACCCGGAGCTTGCAACGTACAGAGACCATATGATACAGCTTTATAATAACAGTACAGTTAGCTTAGGCTTTGGATATAGCCCGGATATTACCTACAGTGGAATGAAGCAATTTGTGACGGCAAGCGGCGACAATATGGTGCCTGAAAGCGGAAAGTGGAATCACTTTAAGATAGAGTTTGATCCGATAAACGGTGTGACAGCATATCTGACAAAGTCAGACAGCACAGTTCTTCAATCCACAACAGTTCCGAGAGAAAATGTTTACTTCTATAACAGGCTATTAAACAATTATGACAACTTATTCGGAATGGCTGTGTTTGCCGGTGATAAATGTTATAGTGAAACATCAATTGATAACCTTAAGGTGTACGAGGTTAGTGCAATAAAGAAGCCGACCGTGGCAAGCGTAAAAGCTATAAATGCTGATGACACATCCACAGCACTCGGCAACGGAGTAACAGAGGTATCAAATCTTACCAAAGCCATCGAGATGAAATTTACAGAGCCGATTAACGAAACAACCGAATCAATGGCAAGTAAGGTAACATTGACAAAGCCTGATGGTTCGGCACTCAGCACAACGGGTGTATTGTCAACGGATAAAAAGACTTATACTCTGAACATAAACGAAACACCGGCGGCAGATTCATATGCGACACTCAAAACAAGCCTGAATATCAACGGTGCAAGCTCTGTTGCACAGCTCACCAATCCGATTTCAAAGGCGTTGAAGTTTGTCGGCGGAACGGGTGAGGCTACTGTTTCGGATATGCAGCTGTACAAAAAGATTTTGGGAAGAACGCTCACGTCAGGGAAAACAGTAAGAACCTCACCTGATGTTTGGGTTCCCGCAACAACAAGGAATGATACGGATGCCGCGGAATACAAAATAGTAATCAAAGGCAGCAATACAACAGGAGCCGTGGAAAATACAAAATTTGATTATATAACCGGTATATATGATACAAGCACCGGTACAGATGTTTTGGCAAACGCTACGGTTGAAAAGCTTGTTATTCCTGCAGAGGTTGAATTTACCAAAGAAATAAGTATTCCGAGTGTATCAGAAACACAGGAATGGAGAACATTCATCTGGACAAACGGTCAGACACCTGTTGTTGATGCATTGAAATAAGTGTATTTGTCGTATTAAAACAGTATAAAAAATAAGGTTTTTGTATGACTAAAAATAGTTTGCATAATTCGAATTGTATAAAAATATATTGTATAAAAATACAATGAAAAAAAGCGGCGGCTGACCAACAATGGTCAGCCGCTGCGGTATATATTTATGAGTTGTATTTATTTTTTAAAGGATTTTCTGTATTCGGACGGGGACAGTCCTGTTTTATTCTTAAAAATACGGCTGAAGTATGCAGGGTCGGAAAAACCGATATCCTCTGATATTTCCGTTACATTTGCAGATGTGTTTTCGAGAAGGTTTTTTGCCTTTTCGATTCGCAGAAATACAATAAGCTTATAAGGAGAAATTCCGATTTTTTCTTTGAAAAGGTGCATATAACGGCTGACGCTTAGACAACAGTTTGATGCACATTTTTCGAGGTTGATATCTTCACAAAAGTGATTGCTTATATACCTCATAGAGTCAAAAATTACATCATCGCAGGAATCCTTGTCCTCGGGCCTCAGCATATCTAATATTTGGAATATCAGTGCTGAAATTTTTACGGTAGAGGTTGGCTTAAATGTGTTATCTTCAAAATTTCTGCTTTTGAGAAATTCTTCCATTAATTGCATAAAGGTAAGGGAAAAAAGCTGTTTGCTTTTAACGGAAAAAACAGAAATCGGTTTTTTGGTTATCATATTAATTGATTCCGAAATGGCTGTTCCTGTCACGTGGGCATAGTATATTGATTGTTTTTCGTTGACAGGATAAAATACCTCATGACTGACATTCGGGGCAAAGACAACGCATTTCCCTTCATCGATATTCTTCATTTTACCGTCTATTCTTATTTTAAGATAACCTTCATGAATATAAAGAAGATAATAATCGCTTCTCCCGTTGGGACGAAGCATAGTGTATGCGGAATGGTTTTTGCCTTCCGTGCCGCAAATGTTAAGTTGAACTGAAAATTCTGCCTGTATATCCGAAAGATACATACTTACACCTCCTTACCACTCTTTGAATACAGTATATCATTTTAATTTAAATATGTCAATTATAAAAGCAGTAATGTGCAAGTATATGACAGGTTTTTTCATTAAAAAAGCGTATTACAAATGATATTATTAATCTGTTAAAAATTAATCTATAAAACGTAGAAAGGCGTGAATTATATGAATAAAAACTATTATGAAATTACTGCGGAGGAGCTTGTGGAAAACACAAAGGTACCCCTGCTTATCGCAAACAGTGCGGGTGAAGTGCACTATGAGTATGCAATGCAGATGATAGAAGAGATTGTTAACAATAACAACGCAGGCAAGAAAACCGTGTTTATCTGTCCGTGCGGACCGACAGAGCAATATCCTATTTTTGCAAGACTTGTAAACAGATACAGAATAAGCCTGAAAAATACATGGATTATAAATATGGATGAATATCTTACCGAAAGCGGTGAGTGGATTCCCGAGGACAGCAAGTTCTCGTTCCATAAGTGGATGAATGATTATTTGTATGACGTTATCGACCCGGAATTAACTGTTCCCAAGGAACAGAGAATCTTCCCCGACCCCAAAAACCCCGAAAAGATTTCGGAGATTATTGCAGAGCTTGGCGGAGTGGATATGGTTCTGGGCGGAATAGCGCTTAACGGTCATATTGCCTTTAACGAGCCGGAGCCCGGCATGAGCACGGAGGAGTTCGCAAATCTTCCTACGCGTGTTGTTGAATTAAGCATTGAAACAAAAGTAAAGGATGCAATCCTCGGACGCGGCGGTGCTGTTGATACAATTGCAGACAAGGCCATCAGTGTCGGAATGAAGGAGATATTGGGGGCAAAAAAACTCAGGCTTTCCATGCTGCTTGATATGCAGAGGGCGGTTATAAGAAAAGCCTGCTGCGGTGAAGTGACGAGCGAATGTCCGGTTTCGTTTATTCAAAATCATCCGGATGCAATGCTTATGGTTTCCAAAAATGTAATCGAAAAACCGTTTTAAAAGCTGAATTGCAATATAAGTACATATAACGGCGGTGAGAATATGGCAAATAAAAATATATGGATTGGTAACGGAAAGGTTGTTTTCCCTGACAGGGTATTTGAAAACGGTTCGTTGCTGATTTCGGATGGAGCTATTTCAGCGATTAACGAACCCTGTCCCGCATATGCTGAAAAAATCAGCGTAGACGGCAAGTATATTATGCCCGGATTTATAGATCTTCACGTCCACGGCGGCGGAGGGTCCGACTTTATGGATGCCGAACCGGAGGCGATGCAGAATGTATGCAGGGCGCACTGTATGCATGGAACAACAGCTCTTTTTGCAACAACAATGACGTGCGAAGATGATGTTCTTAAATCAGTAATTGATGCCTATAAAAAGGCGATAGAATTGCCGATATGCGGGGCGCAGCTTATGGGCTTGCACCTTGAGGGACCGTTTTTTTCATCACGCGGCAGGGGGGCGCAGCCGGTCGGTGAGGAAAGAATCCCAACAAAGGAAGTTTTGTATGATTTTATAAGGCTTGCAGACGGAAATATCAAGAGATGGGACGAAGCACCTGAACTTGAAAATACCGATTTGTTTGCAAAGGTTATGCAAGAAAATAATATTTTGCCATCTATTGCGCACACAAGTGCAATCGCAGATATTGCGAACAGGGCATTTGATTTAGGGATAAAGCACATAACCCATTTTTACAGTGCCACTACAACAGGTCAGAAAATAGACGGAATAGTATATTCCGGTGTAAACGAGGCGGTATTTTTGCGTGACGATGTTACGATTGAAGTTATCGCTGACGGAAGGCATATCCCGAAGGAGCATATGCTGCTTGCCTATAAGATAAAGGGCGCGGATAATATGGCACTGATTACAGATGCTATGCGTGCGGCAGGGACAGACTGCAAAACAAGTATGCTTGGCGCAAAAGTCGGCGGCGTTCCGGTTGTCATAAAGAACGGTGTTGCTCAGCTTCCGGATTTATCATCGTATGCAGGAAGCATAGGAACAATGGACAAGGCACTGCGTGTGGCTCACCTTGAATACGGAATACCGCTGACCGAAACAGTAAAGATGCTTTCTAAAACACCGGCGAGGATTATGAACCTTGATAAAAAGGGTGAATTAAAGGTCGGAAATGATGCAGACGTTGTAATAATGGATGATAAATTTGAGGTTGCGGAAGTGTATGTCTGCGGCAGAGAGCTTTATAAAAGATAATTATTTTGTATTAACCAAAAGGACGGTGGAGTATGATGAAGATTAAGCTGAGCGAGTTAAGGAATTTTGCTGTATCCGCACTTGTGAAAACAGGTGTAAGCGAAGCAAATGCTAATACGGCTGCGGATGTGTTGATTACCACCGACACATTCGGTGTTATGACTCACGGAACAAAGAATCTTAAAGGATATATTCAAAAGATGAATGCGGGCGGGCTTGACGCAAAG
>CACXES010000132.1 GCA_902766745.1 uncultured Ruminococcus sp. | reverse complement strand
TTTTGCTTTTTTATTCGGTTTTTTCTTCCGAACAGATTGAATATTGCCATTGTCAAGTTCCTCCTTTACAATTTCATATAGGTAGTTGGTGCTTTCAAATTTTCTAACGCCTGCGGCAAGAAATTCCGAGCGAAACCACGCCCCAATAAACTCCTCAAAGTTCATACCGTTGTAATTGAAAAATCCTGCAACGGCGATTGGAGCCGCCGTTACAATACAAAGCCACGACACGGTTTCTTTGTCGATATAGTTTTTAAGTCCGAAGTATATTCCGACCGCAGCACCCACTGCTGCAACCGAGCATATAAACTGCCGTGTGGACAGTCCGAAAAACAAGCTTTCGTGATAGTCCTTGATTTCTTTGTTAATTCTTATTTCCAAAGTAGATTACCTCCTATCTTTCCGGCTCGGTCTTTTTCGGCGCTTTCGGCTGCAAGTCTGTCGGCTTTTCGCCATTTTCGGGTTTTATAAAGTCAATCCTGTTTGCCGCATAGAAAGCATTAGCGTTAAGCTGCCGCTGCCACGCCTTATCGCTGGGTGCCCATCTAAAGCCGTTTGCTTTAAGCGTTGTTCTCTGTTCCTCGCTCGGCTTTTCATCAAATAAAAGCTGCAAGCGGTTTTTATCCTTATTTATAACAGCTTCGCCGCCCTCAAACTGCCAGCCGACAAACTCCGTGTCCTTGCTTGCTTCAAGATTTTCGATACGCTTTTTCAAACGGCGTATTTCCGCATTATTGTTTGTAAGCCGATACGGCGGAAAAGGCTGTTGCTCCCACGAATACGCCTCCTGCACTCTTTTATCAAGCTTAGCGGCAAGCTCGTCCGAAATGCCTTCGCAGCCTTTTACGGTACCGTTTTTCTTGTAGTAGGAATTTACCTTTTTCATAAATTCCTGTTCTTTTTCGCATTTGTTTAATTTTTCAGTCAGCTTTTCGACCGCTTTCGGATCGTCGCTGCTGATAGCGTTATTTTTGTAACTCATAATAGCGTCCTCCACAAAAAATTTGTATAAAAAAATCACTGCCATAAATAAAGCAGTGATAAAAACACATTTGTTTTTTATTTTACTCAAAGTTCTCATCTTCAGTCAGCTTATCGGAAAATAAGATTTTAATATAATCTCTTGCTCCGTATAAAATACGGTATATTGAAACATATTCATCATCTTCTTTATAGAAAATAATATACTTTCCGCTGACCAAAAAACGATAGTCAGTATCTATGTGAACAATAGAAGAAAGGGACGGGCCGAGCTTTGGCGACGTTTCAAGAAGTGAATAGTCTTTAATGATTTTAGTAACTATTCTGTTGGCTGCAATCGGATTACATAGTTCATCAGTAATGTATTCCTTGATTTCTTTCAGGTCTGATAATGCAAGTGGTGAAAGTCGTATTTTTGCCATTACTTTATACCAAGTAAGCCTTCCACATCGCTGCCGTCAATCCAGCCGCCTTCCTTTACTGACGCTTCGCCTTTTGCAAGCTGTGACATCAGCTTTATGGTTGCTTTAGTCCTTTCGTATTCTTCCATATCAACAATTGCATATTTGCCTCTGCCGTTTTTAGTCAAAAAAACAGGCGCATCAACCGAGATTTCTTTGAGTACTTCACCATAGTTTCTTAAATCTGAAACAGGTCTGATGTTCGGCATAAAATCAACCTCCTTATATCTGTTGTAATTATTATATCATAATTATTCGTAAAATACAACAGCAAAATGAGATTTTATTGAAATTTTATGTTCCGAATAATTCTTTTACAATTCTGTCTGCTCCTTTGATTAAACCTACCAAAACGAGCATATTAAAAATCACCTCGCCGATATATTTCCATATCATCGTTACTGTTGTAATACTTGTATCAAGTGTTGGTGTACTGCTTGACGCAAATGCCGAGAATATGATACAAGACAGCACTATGACTGCTCCCTCCATACATACTCCGACATACGATTTTAAGAATGATTTTCCCATAAATGCCGTTGTTTCGCCGGCGAATGAAGATAGCGGCACAGGCGATATTGCTGTATAGATATACAGCTTGAAAAATCTGCCGTACACGGTCATAATCATAATAAAGGAAAGTACGGTTATAAAAAGGCTTCCGAGTATTGTTACGAGCCACAAAGGGATACTCGCCCAAAAGCCTGTGTCCTCGACTGCCTGTTCAATCGCAGCCGGAAGTGTAACCGAAGCTCCGCCGATA
>CACXES010000131.1 GCA_902766745.1 uncultured Ruminococcus sp. | reverse complement strand
CGTATTGCCCCCATCGGTATAGGAGCCGAAATTCTTTTGGCCATTGTACATAGTCCATTTTTCATCCGGCCCCGTTCCGTCCATATTCCCCTGTGAAAACGGCTTATCATAGTCTTCAAAGTCATATGTATATGCAAACGGAGTTCCGTCATAAACAGTAAATTCGACATATGTAGGCATAGCAAAATAACCCTTTGTATCTTTTACATCATCACTCAGTATAAGCGAATATGTATCGGCCGCAACGCTGCCGGCAAATTTCACATCAAATCCGCTTGCGCTTACATTCTCAATTGTATACCCGGTTATCGATTCTCCCGCGGAATTTTTGATTATAACCTTATCTGCATTAAGTGCTGCGGCTGTTTCGCTTGACACATTCTCCATTCTGACATTAAGCGTGTTTCCGCCTGCAGCAAAATCATCCGATGCAGTGAGTCGATTTGTGATGCTTGCCTTAGTTCCGATTGTATTTTCCGAGCATACAACCTTTAAGTTGTCAATCAAGAAAAATCTGCTGTCACTTCCTGTCCAATTACCATCGTTAGGTTCAATCATGAAGTTTAAAACATCAACCGCCTGCATATCGGCGCTGATAGGCTTGGCGTTCACTTTATTTTTATCGAGATAATAGTTGATGGTCGCCTTGCCGTCGGCAAAATTCGTGATTTCAATTTCTGCCTTATGCCACTGGTTCATCTGGCATGAACCGCTGTACGCTACAGTTGTCCATGTGTTCAGCTTCTCAAAATAATATGCTTTTTCATCTTTGTTTGAGTTAAACCAAAACATATGCGCCTGATAGTCGTCTCCGGTGTATGTACCGCTTGAGTCGGTATCCGACATAAATCTTACAAGCATCTTTTCCAGCTTACCATCCGAGCCTTTAAAATCAAAGGATACACGGATATTGCCTGTCGATACCGCTCTGCTAAGCTTCAGCGCAGGACCGCCGCCCACACCAAGCTTCATTGCCGTATTGTCTCCATCGGTATAGGAGCCGAAATTATTTTTTCCGTTGTATACAGTCCATTTTTCATCCGGTCCCGCTCCGTCCATACTGTTATTTAAAAACGGCTTATTATAGCCTTCAAAGTTATAGCTGAGCACTATATCCTCGCTAACCTCTGCATTTACCGGCCCCGTCACAACAAGCATCGTCGTTAAAATAGCAATAATTAAAATAACACTTAGTTTTCTCATCACAATTTTCCTTTCTTTTTTTGTTGTTTTATTTTTTGTTACCTAATTCATTTTTATTTAAAAACATCTACCTCCTTTCGTATGCTGTCCGTCTATTCGGAGCGGCACAGATAAAAATGAATCCCGGTTAATCTGTCTACAATTTACATTAAAGATATCATTTGCTTACGGATTCAGAATCCGCATCTATGGTTTCAACTGCGATTTCATCAAACGTGCGCTTAACCGAAACATTATCAATCAATACATATGCCCCGTCATTTTCATATCCTTCGATTGACTCAACTCTGATTGCAAACGCCTTCAACCCTCTGGTTTCGCTTATGCTTATCGGCTTTTTGTTAATAAGCTGACCGTCTATGTAGTAGTTTGCCGTTGCGCCTTCCTCTGCGATACCGTTTGTTACAATATCTACCCGGTGCCATTCTGTCGGGTCATAGTCAATATCCGCCTTTTCACTGTTCCAGCTTTGCCAGTTATCCGGATTGTAGTGCAATTCATTTTTGTAACGATTAAACCACATCGCATGACTGTAGCTTGATATGTCAAGCGTCCTCGCATCGTCTGCGTTTGCTCCGTCATAGAATACTGCCAGTGTTTTTTTTGTATCTGATGACTGTTTTATGTCAAAGCTTACGCGAAGATTTCCGCTTCTCAGCATCTCTCCGAAAAACAGCTGCGGTTCTCCCTTTTGACCAATCTTAAGGCAGGTATTTTTGTTTGTCGCATCATAGAATGAACCGAAGTTGGTTCTGTTCATCCATTCATATCCCTTTTCATCAAAGGTGCCCCAATTTTCATCAGGGTATATCTTGGAGTTGTAGTCTGCACGATATCCCTCAAAGTCACATTCATACGTCAATTCTTTTCCGCTGTCAGATGCCATTGCTCCGACCGTATTCTTGGGCAGAAGCGTCAGATATGTGAACAGGCTTGAATTTTTTGTCTCACCTATACCACTGGCATATTCAATCCATCCTCTTCTGTTGTTCCCGTCTGAATCCGCAAACAGGAATGAGAAGCCAAGCTTGTCGCCCTCCTTGGGCTGCTGTCCCGGCAAAAGCAAATCTTCCCATGGCATTCGGAACTCATATACAGTTTTATTACCG
>CACXES010000130.1 GCA_902766745.1 uncultured Ruminococcus sp. | reverse complement strand
CGGTAATAAAACTGTATATGAGTTCCGAATGCCATGGGAAGATTTGCTTTTGCCGGGACAGCAGCCCAAGGAGGGCGACAAGCTTGGTTTTTCATTCCTGTTTGCGGATTCAGACGGAAACAACAGAAGAGGCTGGATTGAATATGCCGGAGGTATAGGCGAGACAAAGAACTCGAATTTGTTTACACATCTGACGCTTCTGCCCAAGAATACGGTCGGAACAATGACATCTGACAGCGGAAAAGAATTGGCGTATGAATGTGACTTTGAGGGATATCATGCGGACTACAACTCCAAGATATACCCTGATGAAAATTGGGGCACCTTTGATGAAAAGGGATATGAATGGACGAACAGAACCAACTTCGGTTCATTCTATGATACGGCAAACAAAAATACCTGCCTAAAGATAGGCCAAAAGGGAGAACCGCAGCTGTTCTTCGGAGAGATGCTGAGAAGCGGAAATCTTCGCATAAGCTTTGATATCAAACAGTCATCAGACACAAAAAAGACCTTAGCGGTATTCTATGACGGAGCAAACGCAGACGATGCGAGGACGCTTGATATATCAAGCTACAGTCATGCGATGTGGTTTAATCGTTACCAAAATGAATTGCACTACAATCCGGATAACTGGCAAAGCTGGAACAGTGAAAAGGCTGACATCGACTATGACCCGACAGAGTGGCATCGGGTAGATATTGTAACAAGCGGTATCGCAGAGGAAGGCGCAACGGCAAACTACTACATAGACGGTCAGATTATTAACAAAAAGCCGATAAGCATAAGCGAAACCAGAGGGTTGAAGGCGTTCGCAATCAGAGTTGATTCAATCGACGGCTATGAAAATGATGGGGCATATGTATTGATAGATAATGTTTCGGTTGAACGTACGTTTGATGAAATCGGTTTGCGAGTAAATTTGTTAAATAGAAGTGTGTTGGCGGACGGGACATTACATATAAAGCTGTCGGAGGCGGTAGAACCGTCTTTGATGGTAAATGAAAATATTTTGATTGCAAATACTGAAACCGGGAAAAGAATAGTTTCGTTTTACATAGAGAATGTTGATGATAAGGAATTTATCATTCGATTTGAACCGGAGCTTTCGGATGGAGAATACATACTTATGTTTAACAAATTAATTGTAGGGAAAACTTTGTCGAAGCCTATGACATCAGAGGTTACATTTTATTCGGGGTGCTTTTCGATTTCATCATATACGCATAATACGCACACGGCAACCGTTTACGGACGAGAGTCAAAGAATTGCTTGCTTATTTTTGCTGCATATGACAAAGATAATATGCCAATTAATATAGATGCAGTCAATATTAATTTTAATGGCGAAGAAGAAAAAAAGGTAGTGTTAGATTCTTTTAATCCGTATGGAAGCGAGAGAATAGAAGGGTATCTGTGGGAGTCGGATAGATTAAATCCGCTTTGCGACAAGTTTAAAGTTGTGACGGATTCAGTAAATGCAAACAATAGGGAGGATATAGTGTTCTGCTATGACTTTGAAGACTATAATAAGCCGTTTTCACAGGGCAATATGGACGGAACTGGACCGGATGAAAACTGGACACTATTCAATAATCAAAAGAATTTCGGTTCCTATACTGAAGAAAACAATACGGCAATGAAGCTGGGACTCAACGGCGGCCCTGCACTGAAGTTGGGAAGAGTGCTATGGAGAGGCAGTGTTCGGGTATCATTTGATTTTAAAGGCTCAGATTATAAACATGAGAAACTGCTTGTAAGATTTATGTCGGATACCGATGCAAGTGGAACATACACCTTGGATGACTACTGGGCGAATATGTTTTGGTTTAACGCAGAACAAGACGAAAAAGCATATTATTTTGAGAAGCCGAGTAAATGGGCAAAGATAGAGTACAGCGGCTCATGTTCGATGAACCAATGGCACAATGCAGAGATTGAAATAACGGATTTTGCCGGCGGTAAGGCAACAATCAACTATTATCTCGATAAAAACAAAGTGAATGCCGAGCCTATCAGCGCCGATATGGAACCGATTGAAGTTTTAAACTTCATGGTTGAGAATAACTATGGTGATGAATGGTACGGAAATGACAACAGATATTTCTTGATTGACAATTTAAAGGTTGAGTACTCAAAATAGCCTGTTGTTCTTTGCGAAAATCAAAAAACTTATTTCTAACGGAAATCGGCTGCCGATTGAAACGGTAGGGGTAACCGATATGGCAAGGCTGACAATAGTACCTTGATAAAACTATTTACCGATAAAGATGAAGTTAATAAAAAAAGATAAATACAAGGAGAGTTATATGTTAAGTGTAAAACCGATAATGGGCTGGAATTCATGGAACACCTTTGCGGCTCAGATAAACGAAAAGCTGATAATGGAGATGGCAGATGCCATTGTTGAGAAAGGATATTTGGATGCAGGGTATGAATACATAATTATAGATGATTGTTGGGCACGCAAACGTCGTGTAAACGGCAAGCTTGATCCAAATCCGGAAAAATTTCCGCATGGAATGAAGTACCTCGCTGACTATGTTCACAGCAAAGGACTTAAATTCGGAATCTATTCGTGCGCCGGTTCAATTACTTGTGCAGGTTATCCGGGAAGTTACGGATATGAATATGATGATGCAAAGATGTTTGCAAGCTGGGGTGTTGACTACCTGAAATATGATTTCTGCAATTTCTCTGAAGGCGGAGATAAGAGAAACGCATATCTTACTATGGCAATGGCACTTAGAAATTGCGGCAGAGATATTGTGTTTGCGGCGTGTAATTGGGGTGTGGGTGAGCCGGCTGAGTGGATGCGTTCGCATGGAGCGCATACGTACCGCTCTACCGGGGATATCAGAGATAGTCTAAAGTCATTTACGGATATTTTCCGTTCTCAGTATACCAATATAGAGGGAAATGCCCCGGGATGCTATAATGATTTGGATATGCTGATTGTCGGAATGAGAAATAAGGGGCATGTTGGGGCAGGAGGCTGTACCGATGAAGAATATTTAATGCACTTTGCAATGTGGGCTTTTTTGGGATCGCCGCTTATTATCGGTGCGGATATCCGGAAAATTGACAGTGAATGTGCAAAAATACTTTTGAATAAAACTCTTATAGCGTTAAATCAAGATGATGAATGCAGACCTGCATTTCCGTTGAGATGCACTGAGAAGTATTATACCATGGCGAAAATTCTGGATAAAGGAAAAATTGCAATGGCGATATTTAATATAAATGAGGACAATGATTGGGTTCAGAATATATCTGTCGTGTTTAATGATTTGGGTGTACCGAGCAATAAGGGTTTAAAGCTGAGACTTACCGATGCAGTAACCGGTGAGGACATAGGGATATATGAAGACGGTATATGGGTAAAGGTGCCGCCTACGCATTTTAAAATATATGTTGCTGAGATTATAACAGAGGATACTAATCAAGAATCAGAGAATCAATAAAAAGATAGGAGAATAGCTATGAAGAAATTTATCAGTATTTGTCTTTTGGTATGTTTGCTTGCCGGTACAGCAGTATACGGACAAGCAGCGGAGAACGTGTATGAAAACGACGGATTGATTGTTTTGAGCGGAAAATTCCCGGAAGCAAGAAAAGGAAGCATAATCACATTGACTGTAGCCGATCAGTCGCTGGATTGGACGAATGAAGCGGATTGGGGCGAAGGCAACGAAAACAAAATTCAATATTATTCGGATACTGAGGCATTGGACGGAGGGGTTTATGAATTTAAGTTTTCGCTGAAAGAAAACGGTGCATATAATGCATATTTCGGTATTGACGGGAAACAGGAACCGGAGGTTCAGAGCATAATCTATGTCAATAACGAAAAATATAAAGCCGCGCTTTTGAAGCTTAAGAAGGCGAAGACTGTTTCGGAATATGCGGAAATATTAGGAAATAATCAAACGAGAACCGATCTTGGTATATTCGATTCAATTTTTGAAAATTGCACAGATGAGGATATAAACATGGCTGCAGAATACTGGAAAACAGCGGTAGAGGAGCTTTCGGATATGAGCTTTAATAATCTGTCAAAAACTGCAGTGCAGTCCATTCTTCCTGCTAAGTTTAACAGAGGTGAAATAAAGAATTTTGATGCCTATGCAAAATATGTATATGAACAGACAACAGAGGCGGCTAAATATTATGAGGAGAAATTCGGGCAGGATATTTTGAAATATATGAGCGGCAGGAATATACAGAATTTGTCCGAATTTCAGCAGCTCTCAGCAGAGGCACTTGTGATTGTAAACATAAACCGCGGAGACGGAAACGGTATAAGACAAAATATTTTGAAGCTTTATGCAGACGAACTCGGGCTTAATACTTCAAATATAACTGAAAAAATGTGTTCCGATTTGGCAAAAGGGGTGCCGTATAACGACATTTCTCAAATTCAGAAGTTTGTGAATACCTATAATTCGACATCTGCATCATCTTCCGGCAGCGGCAGTGGCGGCAGTGGCGGAAGCGGCGGTGTATCGGGAACATCGCATACGACGGTGATGCCGACTCAGATAGAGGAAGTTAAAACGCTCCCGGTTTTTTCGGATATTGCTGATGTAGAATGGGCAGAGGAAGCGATCACTTCGCTTTACTATGACGGGGTTATAAATGGCAAAGAGGAGAATTTGTTTTACCCTAACGATTATGTTACGAGAGAAGAGTTTGTGAAAATTCTTATTGCGGCGTTTAACATGAGCCTTGAAAGCTCGGAAGAACTGCCCTTTGAGGATGTTAATGAAGATGATTGGTTTTATCCCTATGTCAGGACGGCGTATATAGGTGACATTGTAAACGGAATTTCGGAAAATCGGTTTGGCACAGGGGCTGACATAACACGCGAGGATTTGTGTGTTATGATTATGAACCTTGTAAACGCAGGAAATATAAATATCGGAGACGGAGTTATCCGCCAACTTGAGGACAAAAATAATATATCGGACTATGCACGTCAGGCGGTTGAGCAGTTAGTATCTGCGGGGATTGTTTCGGGTGATGAAAAAGGATGTTTCAACCCACAAAATAAGGCTACACGCGCTGAAGCTGCAAAGATAATTTATTATACACTTAAAAAAAGCGAAAATAATTGAATGGAGTTGGTGTAAATGAAAAAAGTTATAGGTTTCTTTTTGATTTTGTCAGTTGTTTTTACAAATACAGCGGTATTTGTATCCGCAGCGTCACCTGCGGGAAATGCATCGTCCTTATATGATTGTGAGAAAGAACTTACTGTTTTTCAAAAGCTTGGAATTATAGCTGAGGCAGATAATGTTGACTTAGACGGCAGTGTTACACGCGGGGAGTTTACTGCGTTAATTGCGACAGTGCTGCATGCGGAACCGGTTTTGAGAAAGAACTACTATTTGGATGTGACTGCGGAAAACAGGTATTATGGAAGTATTAATGCAATGCGTGAGTATGGGTTGATAGACGCATCGGATGATAATAAGTTTTACCCTGATGATTCTATCACCTTTGAGCAAGCATGTAAACTTTTGGTTATTGCAATGGGATATAAATCTCAAGCATTGGCCATTGGCGGCGGACTGAGCGGATATGTAAAAATGGCTCAGCGCAAAGATATTACCGTGGACGTGGAAGATTATAATTCGATTAACCACAGAGAGATGTTCCGGATGCTGTACAAGGCCATGTCGGAAAGTTCAGCAGAGCTTGTAGGTATTTCCGATGACGAATACATAGTTAACGACAAAAACGGCAGTACGCTTTTTGAGCTTTATTATAATACATATATTGAAGAGAGAAGATTGGAATCCCTCTATGATTCGAGTATGAACTCTGAGGTGACCGAAGCGGAAAATATAGCGGTTTTCGACGGTCAGGAATTTATTGTGGACGAAAGTAACGCATACGCACCGCATCTTTGCGAGTTAATGGAGATTGTATATACAGATAACAAAGATGAAAGCTATACTGTAATATATGCCTCTCAAAGTGCGAAAAGTGAAAGCATTACAATAGAAAGTAAAGATATTAAGAACTTTGACGCCGACGCAATTGAGATTGAATATTTCCGCGATATCAATTCCAACAGAGTGCTGAAACAAAAAATCTCAAACAGTGCACAGATTGTATTTAACGGGCTGCCTATTCAAGGGAAGCTTTCGGATAAAATAAATGCTTTTATAAACAAAGAACGAAAGGGTACGATTAAGCTTGTTAAGGAAAACAGCGGTGTAGACTATGTTGTGATAAAAAGCTATGAGACATTTATAGCGAGCGGATATGATACAGCAAATAAAATTATATACAACGAGTATGACAAAACACGCCGTATACTTATGAATGAGTTCGTTAATGTATCTGTAAAAGATTATCTTTTATATGAGGTGGATGTGCCGACAAGCTTTCCGACTGCGCTCTCTATTGCTGAGTCAGATACCAAGGGTCAGCTTGAGATAATAGTAAATACAAATCAAAGGCAGGTAACGGTATCGGATGTATATCCCGAGGAAGGCCGTATTATTGCAGGCGGAGAAGAATTGTATATTGATGATAGTGTAATGCAAAATATTATGCCTAATATTCAGGCAGGCAAGACAATTGTTATTGCCGTAGATATGTTTGGAGATATAGTTAAGGCTGACGTTTCCGCGTTGTTTGGTATGCAGATCGGATATCTGCGTAAGGCGATTTTGACAGACGACAGCTTTCGGAAGGAAATCGTTTTTAACCTTTATATGGATGATAAAAAATTCCACACATTTAAGCTGGCTGAAAAGCTTACATTAGACGGTGATTCGTATAAAACGGATAATTATATGTCTGTATTGAATAATTTCCCGGGGTTCAGCGGCGTCAGCTCAAACGGAAAAATTGATATAGAAAGGCAGGTTATACTGTTTGAGCTCAATGAGAACGGTGAAATGAAAAAGATTGATACATATAAAGTGGGTAAGAACGAGAGCACTGAAAAAACATTGACAAGAACCTTGGACGGAACAAAGAAGGCACTGTATCGCGGTTCGCAGAATCGATTTGGATTAAACGATGTGTATGACGTAAGCAAAACCAAGCTGTTCGCGGTGCCGATTTCGGATAAAAACGGAAACATTCAGGTTGGAAATACTATACAAAGCGATGACGATGCAAGATGGTATGATACACAGATGGTGCTTAAATGGGACGAAGAATATACTCCGGAATGTTATTACTATGACAACACCTCCTTCTATGTTGACATTATGGTCATTCGGTATGAGCCGACTGTGGAAAGTGAAATGGTCGTTATGTTTGAGGAAATGACAGAGGTATTAAATTCTGACGATGAGGTTGTAAAAAACATAAAAGGAGTCGGTTCAAACGGTGAGGTGAATTTCATAGTGGATGAAGGCTGTATGGAACAGGCATTGGCTTTAAATCCCGGTGATTTGTTCACTGTTACTACTCACAGCAACGGAACATATGTCTCGAAAATCACCAAGCAATTTGATGAAAAAACAAGAAGATTTATACATGATACCACAAATGATTACTGGCTTGACGGGATATATGATCCGATGGGCGGATGGAATTGGAGATCACCTATAATTCAGATGACGCGCGGATATGCTTATGACACAATGGAAAACTGGATAAAAATTACTTATGAAATCCCAGACGCTGCAAACGGTATTTCCAATGAGACGATGCCTACAAATAATATACCTGTTGTTGTATTGGACAAAGAAGCAAAGGATACCGTTACAATCGGACGAGCGACCGATGCCGAGACATATAAGCAAGTCGGAAGTGCGTGCAATATGGTTGTTACGCATGTATGCAAGGGAGATTTGAGATCTATTTACATTTATAAATAAGCCAAGGAGGATAGTGATATGCTTAAAAAAGTAACAAACAGATTTGGCAGCTGTGTGATGTGCGTTGTGATTCTCCTGACCTTGTTTCAATGTGGGTATGCGGCAGACATAACAGACAGTGCGTCAAAGGCTGCCGCAGATGAGATTGTTGCGG
>CACXES010000129.1 GCA_902766745.1 uncultured Ruminococcus sp. | reverse complement strand
CGATACAGAAAAATCATTTGAACTATATCCCGATATCATATATTCATCCGGAATGGAAAAAACTGCGGATGGTGTTGAATATGAGTGCCCTGCCATATACGATGACAGACACGCATATGACCTTGTTAACACAATGTCGGTTATGCCTGCAAAACTTTTAATAAAAGATTCAAGTTATGAGATACAATACGCAGTCTTTAATTCAAAGGTTCTTGTGCCTTATGATATATTCAAATTAGCAGGATGTAATGTATTGTTCAATAAAGATACTTATGTTGCCGCAATCTCTAAAGGTGACACTACTCTTGAAATCATACCAAATATAATTGGCATGAGAAAAAATCAAGCTGAAGGTTATTGGGTTCCGTTGGAGGTATGTGCAAGGTTTGTAAACGATACCCTGTATGTGCCGTTAGATGCAGTGGCAAAAGAATTTGGATATATATCGGAGATAAACTCAGAAGAAAACATCATAACAATAAAGTAAGTAATAATTAATAGCAGGGCTGTTGCGTTAAGATAGCTCCTTAACAAAAAAGAAATGACTCAAATCCTAATAAAGGGTTGAGTCATTTCTGCTTTATCGTGTTAATTTACTTTCGTGCGATTTATGAATTGCCCGTTGCCCCTCCGTCATGACGTTGTTGTGCCTATCGTATTGTCGTGTCGGTGTGGGGGATTGTGCACACGATGCCGTTACGCTCCGAGATGGTGACATATTGGGTTCCGCCGGTCAGGAAGTGAATACATAGGTCGTAGGTTCCAATATCGTTAGTTCGATAAAAGGTTTCCAAAATCCGCTCAGCGGAGTAGCCGTACTTCGCCGCAATGTTGCGGTATGCGGCTTGGATTTCTTCGTCGGTTAGAGTCAGTGCGTCATCAAAGGAATAGTAGGATTCCGACGCCAGCTGCAGCTCCAGAATCATCTGCGATACCGCATTGTTCCATAGCTTGACAGGAAGCTCAGCAATAGACTCAGCCCCGCTGCCGACGGTTTCCTTGTCCGACAGGTCATCAAACAGAGCGGGCAGTCCGTCGGAGATATATCCTTGTATCAGTTCGGGAATCATGTCGGCAAGCAATGCCTGGTCGGACGGACGCAGTGCGGTATAGGGATAGACGATATCGCTGTCGTCAGCGGTAATCACCACACGGCGGGCGTCTTCCAGCCAGTCGACTTGGGCGTTCAGGCCCTCCGATACGGCACGGACGGGAACCAAGGTGCGGTTGTCAATCAGCCGTGCCGGCACATCCAGAACCACCACCTCGCCGTTTTTCAGCATCTCGGTATTGTCCACAGAAATACGAATTTCAGTATCGCCTTTGACGGCAATGGCGGTTTGGGTGGCGTCATCCCAGTGGACGGTGGCACCTAGGGATTCAAAGATGACACGGAGCGGAACCAATGTTCGGTCAGACTCTGTAACGGGGTCAGTATCAAACAGCAGTCGTGAGCCGTTAACCGTCACCGTGATGGGTTCCGCTGCTGTGGCAATTCCACAGGAAATCAATAATAAAAAGAATGCGACAAAAGGAATCAAAAAGCGTTTCATATACAATTTCCTCTCTGCCCCGTATCTTCGGGAATAGGTCAAGTATACACTTTTTTGTGCGGAAAGTCAATATTAGAAAAGGATTTGAGTCTCCCTATTTTTACGCAAATCATATTTTTTGAAATATTTATACATTGCCGACCGGGCAATTAGGGTTCCCAAAAACCATCGGGTGCAACCTTCCGTTTTTCAGGAACCCTACTGCCCAACTGCAACTCAATAATTATTTTAAAATTTATCAGTGTATCAAATAGCGGATAATTTCAAATTTGGATTTGCGTTTTTCCTTGTACTTACGCTGTTTGTTGCACTTTTGTCTTCAAATTTCGGGGAAGCTCAAACCTCATGTTCGTAATGCTGTATATAAGCACCTATCCGTTTTTGTAAAATTAAATACCGAATTTTGTAGTTATTTTTGTCTTTTTGTAATTTTATGCTCTAAAAAGCATTGACATATTAATTCTTTTGTTATACAATAGTATTAAATTTTATTTTATTCAAACATTTTCTTAATATGCAAACATTTTCTTAATATGATGAAATTCACGGAGATGATAGATAATTATGAGTTTATGTATGGGGTGCATGAAGGAAAAGGGAGAGGAGCAAATCTGTCCGCTGTGCGGCATGAGTGATGCCGATTTGGGCGAGGTTGCACCGATGTTTTTGCGACCCGGCTCTGAGCTTAAGGATAGGTATATTGTGGGAATTGCGCTCGGTCAGGGCGGCTTTGGAATTACATATATCGGATATGATAAGGTG
>CACXES010000128.1 GCA_902766745.1 uncultured Ruminococcus sp. | reverse complement strand
TTTCGCTGCCATGGTACAAAATCATTCTATTACCTCCTAAAAGATAAGTACAACTATAGCCTTATTAATATTATAACACTACAGTAGCATTTCGTCAATGATATTTAAGCATATGATATTTAATTTCAGGTGAAGAATAAACAATTCAGAATCGTTTTATTATGCATCTCCCACTCCCGGTGCTTACTCTTCCGACAAGCTCAGCAACTTCTATTGCTTCCGTCATTATTTTCTTATTTATTTCAAATGGTGGTTTCTTATTTTTCACAACGAATATCTCCCATAATCCATTATATCATTCAATCACTCATAAATCACTCATATAATCATTTACCCGCATTAAAAAACATGATATAATAAATCGGCAAATAGGTGATCTTCCCTTTATTTGTTACCTCTCTTGCATTTGACAATACGTATCCCTTTTTTATTCCATACTCCTCATTTGATACAAAATGATTTAACGCACTGTGAACCGTATAATCTTTCCCTGACTTGACCTCGATGGGCACTACGGATAAATCATCATAGTCATCAATTAAAAAATCTACCTCTCCCCTGTTCCTGTTATCATAATAGAAAAGGTTAAACCCGTGTGCCTTCAGTTCAGAAGCTACGACCGATTCATATACGGTTCCGAGATTAATGCTCTTATTATCATCCAATATTGCCCGTATATTGTGTCTGTATAAAATGTCAGTCAGAATACCTACATCATTCAAGTAAAGTTTTAAAAGATTTTTTCCGCTTGATTCAATCAAAGGAAATACAGGATTCGATATTGCCTTTACCTCCAATGCTATGCCCGCATGAATCAGGTAATCAAATTCATCCCGATAATCACTGAATCGTTTTCCTTTTTTATTTTCAATATTTTGTATAATTACCCTCTTTTTCTTATTTTCAAGGTTAGACGGAATTGTATCATATATGCGTCTGATTTTCAATTTATTCTCTGTATCATATTTTGCGGCATCAACGGCATAATACTCATGAATTTCACTCTGTATATTACGCACATTTACAATATTTTTATCTCTGTTGTACGAGTTTACCGCATCAGGAAGACCGCCCACAAGAAGATATTTTTTAAATAAATCCAACATCTTTTCATGCGTTGCCTCATCAAGACTTTCCTGTGCTTCAAACCTTTTTCTCAATCCGTCAATTGCATATTCGTTAAATCCCTGACTAATCAGAAATTCTTCAAAATCCAGCGGATACATATGTCTGATATCAATACTGCCCATAGGGATTGACGTAGTTTTTGATAAAGTAACTCCGAGAAGCGAGCCGCTGGCAATATAAGTGAACTTGTTATCCTGCTTTAAAAATTTCAACAATGTCAAAAGGTGTGGATAAGCCTGAATTTCATCGATAAATATAAGCGTATTATCCTTTTCTTTCATCTTTTCTCCGGCAAGCATACTCACCTGCAAATAGAAATCCTCCACCGACTTTACATTTTCAAACAAACGACTTCCCAAAGAGTCCTCTACCATATTCAATTCAATGTAATTCTCGAACAGCTTTTCTCCCGTATATCGAATAATATATGTTTTTCCAATCTGCCTTGCACCGTCAATAATCAATATTTTATTGGAATCTGACAACAAGTGATTTTCAATCTCCGCTTGAATTTTTCTGAACAGCATTATCATGTACCCACTTTTCTGTATAAATTATCATATATATTTAGCACTTTTCAATAATATTATACAGCTTATTTTCACACTTGTCAATTCAAAATAATGTTTTTCAAAAAAATTTTTTTAAAAATATAAATTCCGATTCCGACATCAATTGGATGAATAGTAAATCCGAAAAGTTTTTTACCCCCAAAATGTAAATTAGCAAGTTTGCGAATATGAAAACCTCAAAGATCCGGTTTGCCTGCTTGACACCGAATGCATTTCCCAGATATATTGTATCCGATCAATAATCAGTGATGTCACACACAAAACGATCAGCGTAGCTCTTATATAAAGCAATTAGGAAAGTTTTTATCCCCGGTAATCGTCTAACCTTTATCTTCATCGGCTAAATCACAAATTCTTCGTATTAATTCTGTTTCCTTCGGGTCATACGGTCTGTGCGAGGGCCGATACAAATCGTGAAACCAAAGTCTGAAATCAATATTCGTATCATTTCCGTTTTCATAATTCTCCCATGTCCCGTTCCACGGTTCATACGTCTGATACTTACCCGCAACAAAACCCCAGTTATAACACGATACTTTTTCAAGATAAAACAGCGGAAACAGGTCAAATACGTTGCTTCCGAGAATACGTCCGAGCCACTCAGTGTTGAATATCGGTCTGTTGAACTTCTTTAAGTGCCGCAGTATTTTTATATTTCTCTCTATATTTCCATAACAATGGTAGCTGATAACATCTGAGTTTTCAAGGCAAAACTTCTCACATTCATTCATATCGTCCATATCAACTACGGCACCTCTCCACAAACACGCGGTAAGCGGCTGAATCGGGTCAATCTCACGGGCGATTTCAAAAAATTTTTTGAGATGCTGCAGGCTTACATCTGTACGGTGATTGTTTCCTACTTCGTTATACAAATCCCATACACATACACGCTCATCATCCCTATAACGTGTGATTATCTCTCGCACAAAATCATAGAACATCTCTCTCGTATCAGGTTCATCAAGCGGTGTAAAGCCCATCTCGGATATGTTACCGTGCTGAGAGTATTTTCTTCCTCCGTGATATCCCCAATCGTATTTCTGCTCTCCAACATGCGGTTCAACGTAAAATTCGTTTTTTGGCGTGCTGCAGTCATTTCCTAAGGTAATCATCACGGTAATCTCATACTTTTCGCACACTTCAAGATATGTATCCAAATGTTCCAAGAAGTCATTATGCTCCTCTTTCCATACAGTAAAGTCAAGTATAATTCTTATTGAATTATATCCAAGCTCATGTGCAAGAGCAAGCTCTTCATCCGCACACTTTATATGATCTTTCCACTCATAATTCTGATACATATCGATGCGGTTGGCACAGTTAGCGGGCATATAATTGCATCCTCTGAGCCAACCTATTTTTTCATACCAAGCCCAAACCTTTTCTTCACTCCATCTTTTCATTTAATTTTATGTCTCCTCTGCTTTAAATTTTGTACGTTTATTTCCAAAGTTCTCTTTCGATATTCGGCGTAAGCTGCGCAAGCATGCCACCGTCAACCACAAGTTCAGCACCCGTAGTATTTTTTGACTGATCACTTCCGAAATACCATACCGCATTTGCAATATCCTCAAAGTCAGCTATATCCTCTATAGGTGTGTAATTTGCAAGATAATACTTACAATTATTAACGTTATTTTTCCAGCGCTCCGTCTTTATCATTCCCGGCAATACGCAGTTAGAGCGTATACCGTATTTCCCCCAGTCTGCTGCAAACGATTTTGACATAGCAAGGATCGCACTCTTTGACGAGCAGTATGCACACCTGTTCTCGGTGACTCGCAGAGCGGTATTTGAGGTTATAAACACGATTGAGCCTTTTCCCTTCTCTATCATCTGCCGCGCCGCCTCGCGTGCCAACATAAAGTTCCATCCGATATTCGTGTTATACACATTCATAAAATCACGCATATCTACTTCAAGACTGTTCTGCCCTATTCCCAAGTTTGCGGCATTTAGGACAAGTGTATCCAACAGATACCCCTTTTCCCTTATATCACGGAATATCTTTTTGACGTTTTCTTCATCAAATACTTCTGTACGGTATCCTTTTGAAAATATCCCGTATTTTCTATTTATTCTTTCGGAAGCTTCAACAGAGTTTTCTGCGCTTCTGCTGCCGATAAATACATCATATCCCTCACTTGCAAATCGTTCCGCAATGGCAAAGCCCGTACCGCTTGCCGCTCCGGTCACAAAAACAGATTTCTTCACACCAATTCCTCCTTACCAGTCCGCGTTGCTTCCGTCCTCAAAATACTGCCGCGGAGTTGTCCACCGACCGTCATAAAGCTTATCCTTCAGCGCACTCTCGTCAAGCTCAACTCCAAGCCCCGGCTTTGTCGGAACGTCTATATAGCCACCCTTTATAACAAACGGTTCTTTGATATATCCGACGCCCAAATCTGATTTATCAGGGTTACCCGGGTGCTCCTGAGCTAAGAAGTTTGGAGTACAAGCATCGAGCTGCAGGCACGAAGCAAGCGAAATCGGTCCAAGCGGATTATGCGGTGCAAGACTTCCAAAATACAGTTCTGACATAACCGCTATTTTTCTTCCCTCGAATATACCTCCGCAATGACATATATCCGGCTGAACAACACTTACCGCCTGTTTCTCAAGCAGCTCTCTGTACTGCCACTTTCCGAAAAGTCTCTCTCCTGCCGCAATCGGTATTGAGGTTGAACGTGCAATGTTCACCATACAATCCACATTCTCGGGTAAGCACGGCTCTTCGATAAAAAACGGCATATACGGCTTAAGCTCCTCGCAAAGTCTTACAGCCATAGCAGGATTTACCCTACCGTGGAAGTCTATCGCAAGGTCAACTCCCATACCTATTTTCCCGCGTACTGCCGCAAAGCGTTCAACGTGTTTTTTGGTATTTTCGGGACTGTCAATCGGCTTAATCGGAGGTATTATAGAATACTTAAGTGCCGTATAGCCCTCATCAAGTCTTTCCTGCGCAATATTGAGCATCTCTTCAATCGGGAATTCTCCTGCTGCACCTGCAAGCTTAACGTGTGTATACATACGGATTTTTTCTCTGCATTTACCGCCCAGCATTTCATACACGGGACAATTATAATACTTACCCTTAATATCCCACATTGCCTGCTCGATACCGCTTATAGCCGACAGCATGAGAGGACCACCTCTGTAAAATCCTCCTCGGTAAAGTGCCTGAACATGATGTTCAATCTGCATAGGGTCTTTGCCGATTAAGTATTCCTCAAACTCCTTTATTACCGCCTCTACAGCTGTACAATGCCCCTCCAACACAGGCTCCCCCAGGCCAACTATATCCGTATCGGTATACATCTTTAAAAACATCCATCTCGGCTTTACATTGATTACTTCCAATTTGGTAATTTTCATTATTTCCTCACTCCTTAAGGCTCAATATTCTTATAACATTCAGGATCACTCAGCAGACCCGCATTATTTAATAGTTAACCTTAATTACCGAATACGAGCGAACGCTGCCCCTGCTAATATCAACAACAACCTTGTAGCCCTTGTTCATCGCTTCGATAAGATCATTTTCGCCGCCGCTGTATACCTTATCGCTCATTGAAGGGTCATATACGGCAACAGCCTTGCCGGATGGCATTATCAGGAACGGTGCGCCGCCGCTCTCCATCGATATCCCTATGAGTCCGTCATTCATTGAAGAAACATAGCCTACCGCATATGTATCTTTTGTCCCCCAGCCTGTGAGAGCAACCGTATTGTTTGATCCGATCACCTTTGTTCCGTCCTTCTTCTCACCATAAAGAAGAGTGACCGATGCAACCTCGCCCTTTGAATTGGTCTTTATCTTTACAGCATTGCCAACCTTAACCTGAGAATCAGAATTAAACGAGTAATTATCCGCATTTACATATGCAGTCTCTGCCCTGCCCGAAAGCAGAGTAATCTGCTCCTTTATTGTCTGCGTCGCCTCATCGTATACCTCGCTTATATCTGAGATTATAAATACATTTATCGGACTTGTTACAAATCCATCTGTTCCCACAATGTCGGTTTTAAGAAGCATTGCCTCTGTATATCCTACTGTTGACGGGTTTCCCGTACGGTACCCCTCTATCTTATACTTCTCCCAATCCTTAAAGAATGAGTTACCCTTGACAACCATATAGGCATCCTCCTCATCCTTATACTGTGCAGACTGCGGCACTAAAAACAGTTTGCTCGATGAATTTATCTGCGCAAGCGGCCCCAGAAGCATCTGTCCCGAATAGAAGTAATACTCAGACTCGGGTGATGATACAAACAGACCGTTCTGCAAGCTCCCTTCCGCCGAAGTATCTATCGAACGGATTTCGTTATCACTGTTTATATCAACAATCGCTATTTGTCCATCAACCTTGCCTTTTGCCGCCAACATTGCCTTCTCCACAGCCTTGGCTGTTGTACATTTCTCTCCGTCAATCTTCACGTTTTCTGCAAGCGGAAGTGTTACTGTCTCGTTGTTCTCAGTAAATAGCTTAAGGTAGACTGTCTCTCCAAACATTTCTTCCACTCTGTAATCAATTACATATGCATATATTCCGCCGTTTCTTCTGTCCAAAACAAGGTCTGCCGCCTTATCATATGCATCAATATAGGCAGTTACCGTTATACCGACCTTGATAAAATCAGGGTTTGCATCAGCAAATACTTTGTCTGCCATATATTCGTTCTGACCGATTGTTATTACCGTCTTACCGTTTCGCTTTACTACGCTTACTATCTCTCCTGTTATTGTGTTGTTTGAAACAACAAGTCGGTTCAGCTTTCCGGAAGTATAACAGCTTATTATATTATCCTTTGCAATATCAGAGAGAGCTATTGCTTCTCCGGTCGCCGTTGTAATTATGTTTGTCTTTCCCGTGTCGCTCAAATCGATTACCTTACCGTCTCTTCCGTAAATCATCTTATTCACTGTATCGGTATACTGCACCACAATATTCTCGTATGTATTGACTATCATAGTTTCACACGCACCGATGTTATCTGCATTAATGAGAATAATTTCACCATTGACGATATTGTCAAAAACAGCCGCAACATTCTTCGAAACATTCTCGCCGTTCTTTATTACATTAACACCTTTGTCAAGCGATACAGTTTTTACTTTATCACCGTCATAATACTTTACCACATAGCTTCCGATGTCAAAGCCGACAAAATCCTCTATATCTATAACCGTGCTGTCTGTCCTGTTGTTTCTAAGCGAGATATATTTCAGCTCATATCTCCCATCTGTATCCGTATAGTATGCACTTGCGTAACAGCCGAGATACACATATGGGTCTGAGAGCTGTGCATTTATAACCGTATCACCTATACAGATTGTTTTTTCGCCGTATCCGTTAACATCACTGATACTTGTATCGTTTACGCTGTTTACAATGCCCTCAACGTGATAAAGGTCAAAGTAAACCTCCATCATTGTTTCCGCGCCCTGCTCTGATTTGAAGTTATTACTGTCTGCACCCACATATTTATACATAGGCGTACTCAAAGCGTTATGAAACAAAGTAATTGCATCAGATAGCTTAAGCCTTGTGTCAGTCACTCCGTCAGAAACATCCGAACGCTTCGCAATTGCCAAAGTTGTCTCATAGTCAACCCCTGTTACACCGAGTATTTTTGCTAACACGCATAACGCTTCGTCTCTTGTAACAACATCATTCGGTCTGAATGTGTGCGAATCGTTCATCGTGAGAATGTTCATCTCAAGCAGCACTCCTACCGCATTCCATGCGAGGTCATCCTCCGTCATATCCTTATAGTATCTGTTCGGATTCACCTCATAGATATTTATTCCCAGCATTTTTGCAGCCGCTATTATAAAATCCCGCCTTGTTACCTCTTTGTTCAATTCAGCTTCATTTGTAATTTCATCAATTATCCCAAGCTTTGCAAGCATTCCCGCCTTTGCCGATATGTCATCATAATACGGTGCTGCTGACACATTAAAGGCAAAGGAAAGCAAAATGCTGATTAATAATGTTATACTGATTATCTTCTTCATTCGTCCCCACCTCTATTTCTGCAGCAGTGCATAGATTATCACTGCCGCCTCTGCCCTTGTTGCGTTTCGCACAGGAGCAAATTCCATATCACTTACACCATTGATAATTCCCATTGCCTTAAGCATATACACACTCTCTTTTGCGTAGTCCGATATCTCACTGTCATCCGCAAAGGTCAGTGCATCGCTTGCAGATGCAAGCTCTACATTCTTATACACAGCAGTATTGTAGATTATAACCGCCATATCCTGTCTTGAGATCAAGTCCTCTGCCCCGAATTCCGTCTCACTGTAGCCGTTTATAAGTCCTGCCGCTTTCGCCTTTGCTATATATCGGTAAGACCACCTGTTCGGCAAAACATCAGCAAATGCAATTTCCGCCTCCTCAACATCGCTTATAAATGCCGCTGTCACAAGCTTGGTAAATTCCTCTCTCGTCACCATATCATCAGGGCAGAATTTGTTCCCACCCTTGCCTGCGATAACATTTCTTGCTGCAAGCTCAACTATTGCATCCTTTGCCCACGGAACGCTCTCTAAATCCTCAAATATATCCTTATTCATTGGCTCAACAGTTCCTCTTTGACTTCCGTAAATTTCCAAGTCCAAACCGCGCGAAGAGCCGCCGATACCGAAATTTCCTCCGCCGGCACTGCCGCCCTGAGACGAGAACTGCTTTGCAAGCTCATTATACCTTGAGACGAGTGCCGTAATATCATTGAATTTTTCACCTGCCAGGCTTGAGAATACGCTGTTCTTGGTTGTAGGTGAGGATATTCCCGTTACTTGCGGAAAATCCGCAAAAATCTCTCTGATGTTCTCGTACCCATCGGGGTTTTCCACCACATAGAGAATGAGCGCACCTGTCAATTCATCTGCAAGCTCCTTTAGGTTGCCGATACTTTTCCCCGATATTTTATCAATGAAATATTTTTCTGCTGTTTCAATCTTGATATATTGGTTATACCAAGCAATAAAGTCGGCATCATCCTCTTTCGAGTATAACAGGCGGTTTATGTCCACGCTCTCTTTATCGTTAAGTCCTGCGATTGCTTCACAGCATTCGTAGAGAGCTTTGTTCTCCTCGTAATCATATGGAAGCTTCTTTCCGTTCCGATGCGCAAAGAGGATCTCCGCTGCCGCCTGTGCTTTTTCCGAGCTTTTAAATCCAAGCTTCGAAAGCAGCGCGGAATTATCAAATAATGCGGCAAATGCCGCCTTATCGTTTATCTTCTCATTGAGCTTATCCACAGCATCGTTGTAATCTTCCGAATTTACAAACTCTACATTAGGATATTGGTGCATTTCATTCGTATCTGTCGGTAAGAACCAGACATCATATATGCCGCTCTCGGAAATTCCTATATTAATTGCAAAGCTGCCGTCTGCCCCTGTTTTGAACTGACTGATAAAACTAAGCACTCCTGTCGGGTCACCCGAGGCCGTCGAAAATGTCACAGCAGTACCGTTTTTCAAAGAGCCGGATGCGGTTTTATCCGTCTTTGCCGACAACTCCCAAACGTCTGCCGGTTTCTTGCCCTGAGGAAGAACCATAACCGCTACAGTTGTATTTGCCGCCGAACAGCCTTCGGCAACCAGCCTGTTGCCTGAAAAGTCAGCTTCCACGCTGCATTCCCATTTTGTCTCGCCTGCAGCAAACACGATAGTTCCGAAAACCATGCTTGCCGCCAACGCACCTGTGATAAGTTTTCTAAATCTTTTCATATAAGCTCCTTATAAATCAATGCTATCCGACAGCGGAACCATCTCTCCGAACGAGTTCCATGACATAATCTTTACAGAAGTTATACCGGCCATATCCGCAGGGATATCGAAATCATACTTATAGGTCATCGCAACGATTGACGCGTCTATATTCTCAGTCTGTATAAGTTCTGCTGTTTTAAGCATATCGCCTGCATAGTAAGCAATGATTATGTTAAGCATCTGGGCATTGCCTGTTGTATTTGAATAGTTAATCTCAATCTGTCCGCTCGCTCCCTCCACAAGACCGCTTACACCGGTCACCTTGCTGCCATTCACCTTTACTGCCATGAGATCGGCTGTTCTCTTGCCCTTGCCTGTTGTAAAGTCGATTTTTACATTCTCAGCTACAGATAACTTATCCCCCATTACATTTGCAACATCCTTTGATACAACAAGAGTGTATGTTGTACTCTCTTTCAAAGCTTCGGTAAGATTCATTGTATAAACGCCGTTTTCGTAGCCTGCAATATAACCAACCTTTGCGCTGTCACCCTTCTTTGTAATATATACATTGTCGCAGTTTAAGGTTGCCGTATCCATAACCGCACCGAGGTCAATCTTTACCGCTTTTGTCAAAAGGTCAATATCATTCCAATTCTCCTGAACTGCGCCCGACGCATCGGTGAAGGTTACGCTGTTTTCGGTTACGCTTGGTGCATTGTAGGTGTAGCTTATCTTGATGTTGTCATAGTAAACCGTACCTGCAGTGCCATCAGCCGAGAAAAATCTATACTCGCTGATCTTGCCTAAATATGAATATTCAGCATCGGTAGGAGCCGATAAGTTTGCAACGGTCTTGCTTCCCTCAAATTTCTGACTGCCGTCCTCGGATGTTATTGATGTAATCATTGTGCCGTTAGACGGTGTAATCACATGCTTAACAGTGTACCATCCCAAGGCAAGTTCTGTTCCCGTAGTCGTAGTACCCGATATATCATAACGCTTATTGGAAAGTCTTACCGCCCAATCTCTTACCGCCTTTGAAGAATTAATCTTAGTTGCAATGGTGTTGACTGTACCAAAGTTTTCGCCGTCTCCGTCAAGAGCGCTCAATTTTGCGTCAAACTCAATTATAATCGTATCCGCTGTTTCGGAATTTGCAAAATTCTTTACCGCAAAGTAATCAGTATTAGCCGCCTCGGCAACTGACAGATACCTTCCGCCGTTTCCATCATCCACAAGTGCCGCTGTTGTTCCCGAATTAATGAGCTTATCCGCATACGCGGTCATTGCTGCATCATACGTTTCATAATCATCAAAGTCAATAACATAACCTACCGCATAAGTCTCCGGCGGGAGTGTTGCTGCGCCGCTTGCAACGGTAAACTCAACAATCTTTGCCACAGCCGCCGCACCCGCTTCGCTCTTTACATCTGCTGTTACCACAACCTTGTATGTACCGGCTGAAATGAGCGTAGGCAAGGTCATTGTGCAAACCTTGCAGGAAACGTCAAATGCAACTTCGCAGCCCACCTTATTTCCTTTACTGTCTTCTATATATACAGAGTTATGTGTTACTGTCGATGTGTTCACAGCTTCGTTAAAGCTTATAACCACCTTATCCGTAAGTGTGCTTGCAGCAGTCAGATCTGTCTGCACCTCATCACCTGCATAAACCGTCACTGTTGACTCAGGCGCCTTTGTCTCATCGCCAAATGCGTATGTAACCTTGATATCGTCTATCAGAATTTCGTCCACAATACTTCTGTCTGAGTTAATAAGTTCAAAGCCGGTAACAGCACTCGAATAAGCAACCGCGGCATCAGTCAGGGTTCTTCCGTCAGCAGTTATTACCGTTGTAACCAATTGATGTGTTTCCTGATTTAACTCATGCTTTACTGTGAACCATCCCGATATATACTCACTTGATTCAGTAATTCTGACAGCTGTCTTTATTTGATACAGATTTTCACGAATTTGTAAAGCCCATACATTCGACGGCGTACCGAGAATTTTTGTTCTCAATGCTGATTTTCCATCCCATGCATCACCTGCCGCAGACGGCGTTGTATCATTTCCCAATTTTGCTTTATACGAAATAGTTACGCAATTCGCATATTCGGCATTATCAAAGGCATTAATAATCACGGAATTCTTTACACTGCTGTCAACCGATGAAGCCGGATTGTAGGCGGTATCTCCGCTGTATTTTAAAGAAAGACATTTTCCGGCGTCTGCATCCTCCTTAATTTCAGCATTTACATTTGCCATTGTAATCTTTTCATTTGCAAATACGCTCCCCACTTCATTTTCGTTAAAATTCAATTCAAAATTCTCAGGCTTGTTATAGCCGTAGCTTATCCTGATATTATCAACATAAATACCCGAACCTGATGCATCACATCCCATAAGATAGCCTTTTATTATTCCTTTATTTTCCGCGCTCCGGGTGTCTATAACAGTATCACCAAGCTTAACTGTAGAAACAAGTGTTTTTGTGCCTGCATCAAATTCATAAATCACATTATACCAATTCACGTTATTGTTATCCGATGCTGCTATCTCTTTAATAGTTGTTGTATCTCCCTTATCCAAAAGTCTTGTTGCCGCGGGCGATATACGCGCTCCCCATGCTCTGCCTGTCGCAAATATTTTGCTGTGCATGCCGCTGTACGGAGCCCAATTGCCTGTTCCTGTTCCTACACTGTGGTCTTTGAACTTGATTTGGTATTCAAACCTAATTTTGTCTGCTGTCGATTCGTTATCAAATGCGTTAATATAAACACTCCACTTTCCTGCGCTTGCACTTGCTGCATCATCTTCAACTTTCACACCGCTTGTTACATTTGCAGGAGTTAGTTCAATACACTGTCCGCCGGCACTGTCATTCTTCAAGACAACTGCCTCATCAGCATAAGTAATTTCGTTACTGTCCTCCAGCGCAGTCAGTTTATCAAAATCCTGATAATAATGCTGCTGCCAGATTACATTCGTTTCATCCGCTGCACTTACGGGTGATACCCCCGATATGCTTACTGCCGATAAAGCCATCGTAACCGCAAGTACCCTGCACATAAACCGTTTCATTGTTTTTAACATAATATTTGCCTCCTTTAAAATTTTAAATCTTACTTTAAATTCTCAATCAATGATTTACCCGGCATACAGAATGAGTTATATTCTGCCGAGTTTGATGAACCTGTACCCATACCTCCTCCGTATTCATAGTAACCCTCTCTCTGGTCACCGTCGTTATCGTTTATCAGAAGCGTAATGGCAAGTTCTCCGTTTTTCTCTGCCTGATACCCATCGGGGAAGATAACCTCCCATGGGATTCTTATCTCATACGTTGTTACGTTTCCTTCTCTGCTGAGTTCAAAGTCGAACTTCTCCTTTTCCACCTCGCCTATCGCCTCGGGAACAGGGTTCTTTTCAACCGTCAGCCGCTGCTCTCCCTTTATCTGTGCAAAGTCAAGCTGCGAAATCCGAGTCGAACCCTTATAAGGCGAAAAGGCAATCTGAATACCGTCCGACCTCCAGAATACACCGCCGTGCGTTGTATCCTCCGACAGAACATCATCCGTAACTTTTGCACCGAGATAAAAGTTATCTTTATCCCACGAGGTATATATTGTTCCCGATACATCGTCCGCGCCGCCGTAGCTGTTACCCGTCAGATATACATACTTTCCCTCCGATTGGGTAAGCGCCGCACCCTCATTCCACTCGTCATCACCGATTTTGCCATCAATTACAGGCGGCTTTTCAGCTTCAACGCAAGCGTACAGCATAATCTCCTCGTCAATGGTCTGCGTTTCGCTGTCATTGAATTTAACATCTGCTTTTAACCTTATTTTCTTAGCCTTTATCAGCTTCTCGGGCAGATTGATTTTTATCTGCTTTGTGTTATCGGCAGGTACGCTGAGCTTGATTTCGCCGATATTTTCTTTAAGTTCCTGCGGTTCGCTTATATTAAACGACACTTCTGCCGCCTCACTGAGCGAATGATTTATAACCTCAGGAACAAGCTGCCACCAACCGGCATTCTTTGTATCTTTTGGCTTTGCGGCCACACTTATATCTATCTTCGGAACATACCTCACATCAAGCACAGTTGCAAATATCAGCTTATCTCCGTCATAAACATTAATCCCGATCTCTCCATGAGTATCTCCGTCATTTTTGCGAATCTGATTTCCTTTGGAGGCAAGCTTTAATCGATTTACATCTCCGATAAATCCCGAATTATGTGCAATACTTATATCATCGTTGCCTACCACCTCAACTCTGCCCTTTTTCTCGGTGTACTGATACAGCTTAACAACTGCTTCGTCACCTGACGGAATTTCAACAGTATCTTTATCAAATTCAAAAATTGTCTCTGCCCTCTCCACTTCAGAAAAGCTTCCTATCAGATATATCGGCGTTGTATCGTATCGTATATGAAATGCCCCATTATAACTGCAAAGCGTCGTTTCATTGCCATACATATCCATCATAACTGCACTGTCTGAGCCTAAGGATAGTGCCGCGATTTCCTCGCCCTCATTTACCTTCCATGCCACGACGCAATCTCTTCCGTCCACAAGCCTGAATTTATATGCAGTAATATCCTTGCCGATATCTAGCTTATCCACAAATTCTGCATTGGTCATAAGCTTGTTATAATTTGCAATTGCAAGATATGAAGGCTTTACACCATATGGTATCTTGGTATCGGGTCCCTTCAGCAGCCCGAAGTTATATTCAAGAGAATCCGACATATCTCCACCGTCGTTTACAGTGTACCAATAAATAGACTCATACATATCATAGGCAATGTTTAAAACCTGTTGTCTTACTATGTAGGAACCTTGATTTCTCTTACTCGGAAACGCACCGTAGTTCATCGCAGAATATCCCCACTCAGTTGCAAGAAGCTTAATATCTTTATCCGTATACTTCTTTATTATCTTTTTAAGCTCCGCAGTCTGAGCTACTTGTCCGCCGTTGTCAGGTGTTTCATTACTGTTATATGGATGCAGAGATATTCCGTCCATATATTCAAGACCGCCTGCTGCAAACACCCTTTCTGCCCATGCATTATCTATCTTGTACATATCAAGTCCCCACACAAACACATTTGGATATCTTGCTTTGATTGCGGGATATGTATATTTGAGCATATTTGCATAATCCTCAGGTGTTGCCTGAATCATGTTAAAATGTCCGGGAGTATTGTTATACTCATTCCATATCTCCACCTGAAGATTATCGCCGTATATTTCTACCAAATCACCGATTACGTTTACGGCATATTCGGCAAAAAGCTTAAGTTCTTTATCCGTAACAGGAGGCAGGCCGACACTTAAGGCAGTGTTATCATATGCTATAATCTCCAGATGCCCCAAACCTTTCTCTTTGCGGCGCTTTACCTCTTCTGCGTAATTTTCCGGCAATGCCCTCTCGCCGGCAACAGGCTCATAAAGATTCCACGACACCTCCGAACGCACACTGCTGAATCCTGCTTTGTCAATCATTTCAAGGTTTGCGGCAGGGTCGCCCATACGCGCAATACGCACATGATTAATTATAGAAGCTTTCGGATTTCTCACTCCTGCAGTCGGAGCATTTATAAGAGCAAACTCATAAAATTCAGATGCCTTCAGCTCTCCGTCCGCCTTTCCGTAAACATCAACATATAAATCATAGTAACCGTACTGACTTACACCCGGTATGTCAAATTCAATCACCGAGTTTGAATCAGGCTCTATATTTACAACAGCTTCTTTTTCAAAAAAGCTGCTGCCTGCCCTGCTTCGTGCCGTTATACTTACATTCAGCTCCTGTGCTATACTCAGTTTGTTAAAAACAGTAACCTTGGACGGGATTTTAGTATTTGCTTCAAAGACGGAGTTTCCTGTTCCTCCTACCTTTGCTGATACATCAACTGTCGCAAGCAATGCATCGGGGATCGCCAAGCCGCTCTTTAGCAAGTCGGAAAGGATTGTCCTGTCAAGCTTCACCACATCCACATTATCTATATAAAGACCGCCGCCTGTTCTGTTGTCATACGAGAAGCTCACACCCCCTAAATTCACAAGCTCATCAGTGTTAAATGTGGTTTCTCCCACAAAGTTGTTATCTAAGCAGTAGTAAATCTTACCTGCGTCTACCTCAACCCATATCGAAGCATTATGCCACTCGTTTAGCGCGAGCGGTTCTTTCGCATTCAATGTCCATCCCGTCGAATTTGGATAATAGCCAGCACTTCCGGATACATTGATTCCAAAAGTCTCAATCATATTTGGGTCGTTTGCGTCATTTGCCGCTGTAAAGGCTGAGTTCAAAAGTCTTATGTAACTCAGACTTCCTTTAGTCGGGAGGTTAAAATCAAAGTTTATAAGTACAACACCCTTTTCAATAGGCTCGCTGAAGGTTTTCCAATGAGAGCCTGACCCCGACAAAGCATAACTCGTTCCGTGTGCTGCATCAATCTTCTGTGCATACTGACTTGTTTTTCTGTTGTCAAACTCAAGACTGCCCTTATCGAAATCCATAGAAAGTACAGCTTCAGCCTTATCTCTGTATGACTTAACCGTCTCTATATCAGCCCCTGCGCTCTGAATTTCTTCTGCACTGCTTACACACAAAAGTGCACCGAGCATTGAAAGCGTCACCACAGCTGCAAAAAATCGTTTTAACATTCCATGCACCCCCTAACTTTAATCGGTTGATTTTGTTATCGACGTAGCAATCGGTTCTATCGAGCCTGCTCCGCCCCAGATATATGCACGGCAAGACTTTGCCCCGATATTTTTCTTTACCGATACACTTAACAGCTTTTTCTCCTCACTCTGCCCAAGCGTCACCTCCTGCTTTGCTATCTCTATCAGGACACCGCTCTTATCATACTGTGCCACAAATAAAACCGGTGTCTTAGTCTTATCCGTTGTATTCTTCACATATGCCGATGCGGTAAATAAGGTTTCATCTATATTCAGTGCAAAATCATATGCAAGAATATCCCCTCTTCCTATTATATAATCGACGCTGTTTTGCTTAAGCTCTGTCTTTGCTCCTCTTACATACAGAGTATAGTGGTATGTATGCGGCGTTGTCTGCGGAATTTTAAAGCTTGTCTCAAACGTTCCGCCCTCGCTTGTCTTTACATCACCTATGTACACCGCGCCTGATAAATTGCTTTCCTTTTCGCTTGGCACAAGTAATAAATTTAATAACTGATCGCTTACACCGTTTCCAACCACTCCTGTCAACGAAACCCGTAATCCGTCTGTTTCAACCTCGCTGCTGCAGCTAATTGCAAGCTCTGAAGTTTCATTTGATTTTCTCTTCAATTTTATTGACTGCTCTGCGTAGTGTGTACCACCCTTTTCTTCTGTCTCGGGCTTGCCTATTCGTATTATATAATCACCGTCACTATCAACAGAGAAGAACTTCGAGAAGCTTCCGTCTTCATTCACATATGCCGTCTCGGCCTGAACAACCTCAGAGTTGTTCACCAACTCAATTGTCAAAGTTTCAAATTCATCCGCTCTGCCCGATACTGTGCAGATGTTCTTGTTTTCATCATAATTGAGAGACTCAATCTCTGTAGTGTAATCCTTGCAATGAACAAACACAGGTGATGTGTCTGTAAGTGCCAGTGACAGCTTTCCACTCGCTGTATCGTTTGTGCTGATTCGATTACCCATATAATCATAAACATAAGTCACATCACCCGAAACAGGAACCTCTATCGCGGACGAGTAGTTTCCTCTCTTATAAGCAACATATACCTTATCGGTTATCTCCCCTACCGAGCTGTCATAAAGTGCGAGATAATCGTTACCGTCATCTGAGGTTGTCAAGCTAACAAACTCCTTACCCTCAAGCAGGTGATTATATGTCTTTGCCGCATAAAATCCATTCTTTGGTACATATCCATAGGTTGCCAGGCCAAAGTTATGTCCTGCCGCATTTTCGTCTGTTCCGTCCTCTCTCAGGTCATACCAAAAGAATTCACCAACACGCCCGTTATCCTTTAAATAGTCATCCCACGCAAGCTTACTGCGTATTACTAAAGACGCCTGCTCCTGTTCACTTACCGAGCAATCAGCCGTACCTGAATAATATCCCGTTTCTGTAAGCCACACCTCGCCGGTGAACCTATTGTCATCAAGCACCTTTTCGACTCTGTCATATGCTGCCCTCATAGCCATTTCCGCATCTCCGTCCTTATATGTATACACATGGAAGGAAAACGCATCCATATAGTCTCCTGCACCCGATTTGAATAATTCTTCCATCCAACCGCTTGTCACAGTTCCTCCAATCAAAAACGAACCGCCAACAATCTTCGCATCAGGGTCTATTTCTTTGATAGTATCATGCGCCGCCTTAAGAAGCTCAAAATAATCACTCGCCGTATAACTGTATCGGTTCTGTGCAATCTGATAATTAAAATCCTTTTGGTTAGGCTCATTCCATATTTCATATGCTTTTACTTTGCCCTTACACTCGGTTGCAACAAGCCTGACATAGTTTATAAAGGCATCAAAATACTCTTTATAATCAACAGTCGGAATATATATCCCGAGTTCATCCTCCACATTCTCGGGATTGTAAATTGTATTTCCGTAGCCGAGGATTACAAGATTATTCACCCCCTCTTCCGAAGCATCATCCGTCCAGTTTATTCTGGGCATATGAACCTCACCTTTTACGGTCTCCATTCCCCATCCCCATCTCAGCTCATCGCGCACCCAGTCACTTCCGATATCGCTGACAAGATTTAAAATCCCGTCCACACTATTGCCGTTGTGGGATGCCTGCATATGGGTGCAGACACCGATGTTTGCCGCATAAGTACACAAAGGTGTTGTCATAGCCAGCTGACACACTAAAAGTATTTTTAACGCCTTGCTGCAACGCAATTTCTTCATAGTATACCTCCTGAATATAAAACCTTATAATAAAATTGACGACGCTGTTATTATTTTATATTTGTATTCTTTAGCTCTAATCTTATAAAACTCTCGTCTTGACATCATTATAACACTATGATATAATTTTTATAATAAGTAAAATAAACATCTTTTATTCGAGAAAGGAAGAAAAATTGATATGTCAAACATATCTCATCACCATGCACAGCCACCTACAGTCTTCCATCCTACACCGATTGATAATGAATATCCGTTCTGGATTACGCAATACGGGTATTCCTCCAAGGAGTACCCCTGGCACGAAATACGCATCAATTCAAATGTATCGTGTCTGCAATATGTTGTATCCGGGTCGGGTGTAATAATTTCAGATAATCATTCCTTCAGGGTCGGACAGGGAGATACTTTTTTGCTTATGGAGGGCAAGGACCAAAATTATTACAGTGACCTTGATGACCCGATAGAAAAGCTGTGGTTTAATTTCAGAGGTGTTTTGGGAACAGAACTGATTAAAATATATAACCTTGACAAAACTATTATTTTCAGAAATGTCTGCACTGCAGATTTGATTACAGATATGCATAATCTGTGCAAAAACGAAACAGATCCGAACAAGTTTCAGGATAAGGCTGCACGACTTTTTCTTAAGACGGTGCAATTCCTCTCAAGAAACAATTCAAAGCCAAATACAAGTAATGATATTGAAGAATATATACGCTACTATATCGACAGCCATATAACCGAGAACATAAAATTATCGGATATAGCTGAATTTTCAAATTTTTCACCGGAACACATAATAAGAATTTTCAAGAAAAAGTACAGAATGACTCCTCATCAATATATTATAAGCTGTAAAATAAAGATTGCTTCCACTATGCTTGCCGTCAGTAATAAATCAATAGAGGAAATTTCAAACAGTCTGAACTATTGTGACCCTCATCATTTTTCAGCTCAGTTTGAGAAATATATTGGTTGCCGTCCATCAGAATACAGAAAAAATAAGAAAATGTGAAGCAGTTCTTTCATCATTACAAATTTCCTATCTCTTCTATTGCATACAGTGGCAAATTGATAAGGGCATCCTGCTCTTTGTAGTCTGCCATAGAGGTACGAAT
>CACXES010000127.1 GCA_902766745.1 uncultured Ruminococcus sp. | reverse complement strand
GTCGTTGGTGCCGAAGCAGAAGAAGTCAGCCTCGGTAGCGATCTCGTCAGCAGTCAGAGCCGCTCTCGGGATCTCGATCATGGTGCCGACCTCGTACTCGAGCTCTACGCCCGCAGCAGCGATTTCAGCGTCAGCAGTCTCAACAACAACCTTCTTAACGAACTTGAGCTCTTTGATTTCGCAAACCAGCGGAATCATGATTTCGGGCTTAACGTTCCAGTCAGCGTGCTCTTTCTGAACCTCGATAGCAGCGCGGATAACCGCCTTGGTCTGCATCTTGGCAATTTCGGGATAGGTGACAGCCAGACGGCAGCCGCGGTGACCCATCATGGGGTTGAACTCGTGCAGGGAGGTGATGAGCGCCTTGATGTCCTCAACGCTCTTGCCCTGTGCGTCTGCGAGCTTCTGAATGTCCTCTTCCTCGGTGGGAACGAACTCGTGAAGCGGCGGGTCAAGGAAACGGATGGTTACGGGGCAGCCCTCGAGAGCCTCGTAGAGAGCCTTGAAGTCGCCCTGCTGATAAGGCAGGATCTTGTCAAGAGCAGCTTCTCTCTCTTCAACGGTGTCCGCGCAGATCATCTCACGGAACGCAGCGATTCTGTCCTCTTCAAAGAACATGTGCTCGGTACGGCAAAGACCGATACCCTCTGCGCCAAGCTCTCTTGCCTTCTTTGCATCAGCAGGAGTATCAGCGTTGGTTCTAACCTTTAACTTTCTGTACTTGTCGGCCCAACCCATGATTCTTCCGAAGTCGCCGCCGATAGATGCGTCAACGGTGGGGATAATTCCGTCATAAATGTTACCGGTGGAGCCATCGAGAGAAATCTCGTCACCCTCGTGGTAGGTCTTGCCTGCCAGAGTGAACTTCTTGTTCTCCTCGTCCATGGCAATCTCGCCGCAGCCCGATACGCAGCAGGTACCCATACCGCGCGCAACAACGGCAGCGTGAGAGGTCATACCTCCGCGAACCGTCAGTATGCCCTGAGCGGCCTTCATACCCTCAATATCCTCGGGAGAGGTTTCAAGACGAACCAGAACAACCTTCTTACCTGCGTCATTCCATGCCTTTGCGTCCTCTGCGGTAAATACAATCTGTCCGCAAGCAGCACCGGGAGATGCGCCGAGAGCCTTTGCGATAGGTGCGGCAGCCTTAAGAGCCTTTGCGTCAAACTGCGGATGCAGCAGAGTGTCGAGGTTTCTCGGGTCGATCATGGCAACAGCCTTCTTCTCATCGATCATGCCCTCGTCAACCAGGTCGCAGGCAATCTTCAGAGCAGCCTGAGCGGTTCTCTTACCGTTTCTGGTCTGGAGCATATAGAGCTTCTCATTCTCAACGGTGAACTCCATATCCTGCATATCTCTGTAATGATCCTCAAGAGTCTTGCATACCTGTACAAACTGTTCGTATGCAGCCGGGAACTTCTCAGCCATCTGTGCGATAGGCATAGGTGTACGAACACCGGCAACAACGTCCTCACCCTGTGCGTTGGTCAAAAACTCACCCATGAGCTTCTTCTCGCCGGTAGCAGGGTCTCTTGTGAAGGCAACACCTGTTCCGCAGTCGTCGCCCATGTTGCCGAACGCCATCATCTGAACGTTAACGGCGGTACCCCATGAATAAGGAATATCGTTGTCGCGGCGGTATACGTTTGCTCTGGGGTTATCCCATGAACGGAATACTGCCTTGATAGCGCCCATTAACTGCTCCCTGGGATCGTTGGGGAAGTCTGCGCCGATTTTGTCTTTGTATTCAGCCTTAAACTGACCCGCAAGCTCCTTGAGGTCGTCAGCGGTAAGCTCAACATCCTGAGTTACACCCTTCTTTTCCTTCATCTCATCGATGAGCTGCTCGAAGTACTTCTTTCCGACCTCCATAACAACGTCAGAGTACATCTGGATAAATCTTCTGTAGCAGTCCCAAGCCCATCTGGGATTTCCGGACTTCTTTGCAATGGCGTTAACAACATCCTCGTTAAGTCCGAGGTTTAAGATGGTGTCCATCATACCGGGCATGGAAGCTCTCGCACCCGAACGAACCGAAACAAGGAGAGGATTCTCCATATCTCCGAACTTCTTACCGCAGATTTCTTCCATTTTGCCGATATATTCCATGATCTCTGCCTGGATATCATCGTTGATTCTTCTGCCGTCCTCGTAGTACTGAGTACAAGCCTCGGTGGAAACCGTAAAGCCCTGGGGAACGGGAAGTCCCATCTTGGTCATCTCAGCAAGGTTTGCACCCTTTCCGCCGAGAAGCTCTCTCATACTTGCGTCACCTTCACTAAAAAGGTATACATACTTTTTTGACATTAACTGTACCTCCAAATTGTATATCTAATTTTATTATTTGCAAAATTTGTATATTTATCGGCTCTGCCTGAGATTTTCAAAAAATTCGGTCAGGAGAGCGGAACATTCATCCTCCATAATTCCGCAGTAGTATTCCGTGGAATACAGGGGTGAATTATTCCCGAAGCAGTGCAGATTTGAAACCACACCGCCGCCGATTTTATCGTACGCCCCGAAATAGAGCCGCCGCAGACGAGCGTGAGAAATTGCGCCGCAGCACATAACGCACGGCTCCAGCGTGACATACATATCACAGCCGCAAAGCCGCATCTCACCGAGCTTGTCCAAGGCGTCCGATATGGCAAGCATCTCGGCATGGCAGAGGGGGTTTTTATTTGCCTCGCACAAATTATGGGCGGCGGATATAATCTCGCCGTCTTTAACGATAACCGCCCCCACGGGCACCTCGCCGCACTTTGCCGCAAGATACGCCATATCGAGAGCGGCGGCCATAAACCGGTTTTCCATTCTGCCACCGACCTTTGCTTTATCGGATTTAAAAACACGCCAAATCCCCGCATATCGGAATTTGTTTGATATGCAGGGATCACAGCATAAAGATATGTTTACTTTTTGATAAACGGAGCCAGCTCCTCAAGCAGGCTTGTGCAATCCTCTCCGTGTGCCTCAACCTTGATCGGCTTTGTGAGATCAAGACTGAAGATTCCCATAATAGACTTAGCGTCAACCACATAACGACCCGAAGTCAGATCAATCTCATAATCGTACTTTGTAACCACATTAACAAAGTTTTTGACATCATTGATAGAACTCAGCATTACTGTAAATTCTTCCATATTAAACTAACCTCCTAAAAAAATTTGACAATCTGTCAATTAAATTATATAATTTTTTCTTGCATTAGTCAATCAAAAATTATATAATTATTGTATAATTTTACTTTCATAAATTTATGCAATACTTCTAATTTACAGCCGCAAGGCATAAGCAAGGCTTGAATAAGGCTGAAAAATATGATAAAAATAAGGAGTGAAAGCGGTGACGGTAAGATTCATTACCTTAGGCTGCAAGACAAATATATACGAAAGCGAGGCAATGGCACAGCTGTTCGAGGCGGCAGGATATACCGTTGTCAGCAGCGGCAGTGCGGATATCTGCGTTATAAACACCTGTACCGTGACGGGTACGGGTGCGTCAAAGAGCCTGAAGCAGATACGCCGTGCCCGCCGCGAAAATCCCAACGCCGTCCTTGCCGTGACCGGCTGTCTTGCCCAGACCGAGGCGGACAGGCTTCGAGAGGCGGAAAACATCGACGTTTTAATAGGCGTCAGCGGCAGGGATAAGATTGTCAGCCTGTGCGAGGCGGCGCAGGGCGGCAAGAGGACGGACAGGGTAGAGGATATCTCAAAAACCGCAAGGTTTGAGGAGCTTGGCATTGTCCATCGCCAGCGGCGCATTCGTGCCGAGATTAAAATTGAGGACGGCTGCAATAACTTCTGCTCCTACTGCAAAATTCCGTATGCGAGAGGGCCGGTGCGCTCACGCAATATTGACAAAATTGCCGAGGAGGCGGCGGCAATCGCCGCAGACGGCTATTCGGAGATTGTTCTGACGGGAATACACATCGGCTCCTATGGTCGGGATTTAAAAGACGGAACCGGGCTTATCGACGTAATGGAAACGGTAAGCCGCAGCGCTCCGGGGCTTAGGCTTCGGCTCGGCTCTCTCGAGCCGGTTATGATAACCGAGGAGTTTACACGCCGTGCGGCGGAGCTTGGCGGACTTTGTCCTCAGTTCCACCTTTCTCTCCAGAGCGGCTGCGACAGGACTCTTTCCGCCATGCACAGGCATTATTCTGCGGAGGAATACCGCCGCGGCGTTGCCAACCTCCGCACGGCATTTCCGGATTCGGCAATCACAACAGACCTGATTGTCGGCTTTCCCGGGGAGACGGAGGCGGATTTTGAGGAATCACGCCGCTTCTGCGAGGAAATCGGATTTGCACAGATGCACATTTTCCCTTATTCGGTTCGGGAGGGCACTCTTGCCGCCCGTCTGCCGAACAGGGTTTCCGATGAGGTAAAAACCGAGAGGGCACATATTATGCTGTCGCTTGCCGCCGACATGAAACGGCGGTTTTGCGAAGGCTTTATCGGAAAACAGCTTCCCGTTTTGTTTGAACAGCAGAAAAACGGAATGTGGAGCGGCATGACCGAAAATTATATGGAGGTTAGGTGCAAATCGACAGAAGCTCTCCGCGGCAGGCTTGCGGAGGTCAAGCTCAGCGACTACCGCTCTGACGGTGAATATTTAATAGGTGAAATGGTTGATTGAAATAAACACAGAAAAAAATTAAATAATTTATATATAAAGGATGATGTAAAATGAAAAAACAGGTGGCGGAAAACCCTGCAAAAAACCGCGAAAGGCTGTCGGCGTGCCTGCTTGTGATAACGGCACTACTTGTGATGCTGTACCTCGTATCCAACGTAATGGCTGTCAAGATAATATCTATCGGCGGCATTGCTCTGTTCGATGCGGGAACTATCACATTTCCCTTCGCATATATGCTCGGTGACGTGCTGACGGAGGTCTGGGGCTTTAAGACAGCAAGGAAGGTTATATATTTAACCTTTGTATGCAACGTGCTTTTTGTAATCTTCACGGCGATAGGCGTAGTTCTGCCCTTCCCCGATTACGGTGCGGAAACAGCGACAGCGTACGCAACGGTTTTCACCTATGTGCCGAGAATAGTCATAGCGTCGCTTTTGGGCTTCCTCACAGGGGAGCTTTCTAACGCTTGGGTGCTGGAACGGATAAAAAGGCTCACAAGAGGAAGACATATGTGGGTGAGAACAATAGGCAGCTCTGCCGTCGGCTACTTATTCGACACGGTTTTGTTTGTACTTGTCGCATTTTGGGGAACGGCGCCGACAGAGGATTTAGTCTCTATGATTGCCGTTCAGTATATCGCAAAGCTTTTGATTGAGGGCATGAGCGGAACACCGCTTGCCTACGCATTGGTGGCGGCGATAAAGAGATTCTGCGGAGGGACGGAGCAATGATAAGATATTCGGAAATCAAAACAAAGCTGCCGAGGGAGTTTCTGCTGCTTCAGGGCACCGGCTGCCGGTGGCGAAAATGTACCTTCTGCAGCTATTACACAGACGTATCGAACGACCCTTTTTCGATAAACCGCAAGGTCATAAGCCGGGTCAGCGGAAGGTACGGGGTTTTGGATATAATTAACTCCGGCTCCGCTCCGGAGCTTGACGAAAGAACCCTTGCACAGCTTCGGAAAACGGTTGAGGATAAGAATATAAAAACCCTGTGGTTTGAAAGCCATTATATGTACAGGCATCGGCTCTCAGACTTTGCCGCACTGTTCCCGAGCTGCGAGGTCAAGTTCCGCTGCGGAGCGGAAACCTTTAACGGCGAGCTTCGGGAAAGCTGGAAAAAGGGAATCCCGAAGGAGGTAACCGCCGCCGATATTGCGCAGTACTTCAAGGGCGTATGCCTGCTCATCGGCGTTGAGGGTCAGACCTTTGAAACGGTAAGGGAGGATATTCGGCAGGCGCAGAAGTATTTTGAGTATTTCAGCATTAACGCCTTTGTGGAAAATTCCACTCCCCACAGGCGAGACAATGCACTTATTGAGAGGTTTCGTCACGAAATCATGCCGGAAATTGCGGATAAGGACGGAATCGAGATATTATTAAACAACACCGACCTGGGTGTCGGATAACAAATATTTAAAATCACCGGCATCATGTCGGAGAATAACAAAGGAGAGAGAGCTATGAAGGACGGATTTATAAAGGCTGCGGCGGCAACGCCGGAGCTTCGGGTGGCTGACGTGGAGTTTAATGCGGAAAAGACCACGGAGTGTATAATCACCGCCGCAAAGCACGGTGCAAGGCTTATCGCCCTGCCCGAGCTGGGTCTGACCTCCTACACCTGCGGCGACCTGTTTTTGCAGACGAACCTGATAAGTCGTGCAGAGTCTGCACTTTTGAAAATTGCCGCAGATACCAAAGACCTTGACATACTGTCGGTTATCGGCATTCCCGTGGCAATGGGCGGAAAGCTGTATAACTGTGCCGCCTTTGTGAAGGGCGGCAGGGTTTTAGGCTTTGTTCCCAAGAGGAATATCCCCAATTACGGCGAATTCTACGAGGCACGCCACTTTAACACCATGGATAAAAACACATCTGTTATATTCGGGGGTGAGGAAATTCCCATCGGGCCGAAGCTTATATTTGCCGCGAAGAATATGCCGTCCTTTGCGGTTTCTGCGGAGATATGCGAGGATTTGTGGATAGCAGACCCACCGTCAAACGGTCATGCCGCAGCAGGGGCTGTGATTATCGTAAATCTTTCCGCCAGTGATGAGGTCATTGGAAAAAGCGAATGGCGCAGAGCCTTGGCTGAGGTTCAGTCGGGACGGACACTTTCGGCATATATTTACGCCGACGCCGGCGAGGACGAATCCACCACCGATATGGTTTTTTCCGGACATAATATGATTTATGAGCTGGGTATAAGGCTTGCGGAATCCAAAATTTTCTCCGAGGGGATAATCTACGCCGATATTGACACGGAAAGGCTCCTCCGGGAGCGGAGAAGGGTCACCACCTTCAGGAGCAGCTGCGAGGACTATCGCTATATTTACTTTAATACCGAAATCTGCGAGACAAAGCTGGAGCGAAAATTCGAGATGAGGCCCTTTGTGCCCTCGGACAAGGCAAACCTTATGCGGCGCTGTGAGGAAATTTTTTCGATTCAGTACCACGGGCTTAAGAAACGGCTTAAGCACATCGGTGCAAAGACGGTGACAATCGGCATATCGGGCGGCCTTGATTCCACCCTTGCCCTTCTTGTCACCGCAAGGGCGTTCAAGTCTCTCGGCCTGCCGCCCGACGGCATTGTGGCGGTAACAATGCCCTGCTTCGGCACAACGGGCAGAACCTATAACAATGCGGTTAGCATGATTCGCTCTATCGGCGCAACCCTGCGCGAAATTGATATAAAGGAGGCGGTTACCCTCCACCTGTCCGATATCGGTGCGGATATCAACTGCCATGACGTGACCTACGAGAACTCACAGGCGAGGGAACGCACTCAGGTGCTTATGGATATCGCCAACAAGACAGGCGGAATCGTTATCGGCACCGGCGATCTGTCCGAGCTTGCCCTCGGCTTTGCCACCTACAACGGCGACCATATGTCCATGTACGGTGTCAACGCCTCGGTTCCGAAAACCCTGGTCAGGTATTTGGTCAAGTATGTTGCCGACACCTCTGATGAAGAACTTCACAAGACCCTGCTTGACGTACTCGATACCCCGGTCAGTCCTGAGCTTCTCCCGCCCGAGGAGGACGGAAGTATTGCCCAGCAGACAGAGGAAATTGTGGGTCCGTACGAGCTTCACGACTTCTTCTTATACAACATGGTGAGGTGGGGATTTTCCAAGGAAAAGATATTCCGCCTATCTAAGCTTTCGTTCGAGGGCAAATATGATGCCCAAACCATAGAAAAGTGGCTTGATATATTCATGCGCAGGTTCTATAACAGCCAGTTTAAACGCTCCTGTATGCCGGACGGCGTAAAGGTGGGAAGCGTTACCCTGTCGCCCCGAGGTGATTGGCGTATGCCGTCGGATGCGGTCATGCCGCCGAAATCACCGTTGCGGAATTTATAATTTCACTTCCGCTCCATCAATCATAATAGCTCCGCTCCCTCTGACTCCCTGTTTGAGGGAGCTTTTTTTATAATATATCATTTTATACGGAACATAAAGGCAACTCCTCCCGTCATTTTCTGCGAAAATGCCCCTCATGAGCCTCCCTTGCCTAAAGAGAGGTGGACCACCGAGCATCAACCTAACAGCCTCCCTTGCCTAAAGGGAGGGGGACCACCGAAGGTGGTGGAGGGATACCCGAAAACATAACATATCATTATAAGTAAAAAGTTATATTAAAATATAAAATCATAACAGAATGAATAAAACCGCAGAAAATTGCCGTTTGTCAGAATACCTAATAGCGAGGTTAACAGAAATTATGTCGGAGTATGTCGGTATATTGATAATGCCGCATATGAATCCCTCCGTCAGTCTTCGACTGACACCTCCC
>CACXES010000126.1 GCA_902766745.1 uncultured Ruminococcus sp. | reverse complement strand
TGCTGTCATAAAATCATTAGGTTATAAGTTAAGTGATGATGTAGTAAATGTAAACGGTATGACTATCTTGCCACCAAGATACATGGATCCATTAGCAACTGGAGATAGTAAGACATTATTGTGTGACGATACTATCTCTATACATCACTATTCTGCCAGTTGGACATCAAAAGGTAATAAATTAAAAAGAAAGCTGTTTAATATGGTTGGATTAGAGCGAGTCAATAAATTAAAAAAGTTATTCGGAAGAATTTAATAATTAAAGCTATGACAATCGTATTATCAAAGAATAAACTTTTATACGGATTTGTGTTTATTGTTATTCTATTGAACACAATTTTTGAACAATACGTACCTGTACTCAAATACTTAGATGAAACTGCAACAATTCTTTCATTAGGGTATATATTTATTTATTTGGCCGGAGTTAAGCGCTTTCAATCAGTAAAGTATATCTTGATGCTTTTACTAGTTACGATTATTACCGGAGTAGCAGGTAACATTTTTTGGAAGTATCAGGAATCGATAGTCGCAATTCTAAAGGATATTCTTGCCTATGTTAAGGCTCCTATTATCGCATGCGCCTTAATCATGCGCAAGGGCATAAATAATAAGGATGATGATCAAGCTTTAGATGCTGCATATATTATTTCAAAATGCTTCGTGACGGTGGTGTTTATTTTTGGAATAGTATCTTTAGTCAAAGACATCGGCATGTCTTATGACTTTAGAAGGGGTATTTTTTCTTTTAAATTCCTTTATTCGCATCCAACATTTCTTGCAAGTTCATTGGTGCTGGCATCTGTCGTTCTAGTTGCATATGATAAGGATTCATTTAAGTCAAAGCTGTTGTTTTACATGGAAACAGTAATTACATTGATTCTGACTATGCGCGATAAGGCTATAGCATATGCAGTGTTATTTATTATATTAGTTTTTTTACTCCCAAATCTTCACAAAGTACGGAAAATAACAATATTGATAGCTTCTGGAATGGCATTTGTTTTCGCATATTTTATTTCGAGGAGCAAGATACAAGAATATTTGACTTGGTCATGGTCGCCGAGAGCTGCGCTTTATACAAACGGAATTTCAGTTTTGAAAAATTGTTTTCCGATAGGAAGTGGCTTTGCTACATTTGCTAGCTCAATTTCGGGCGAATATTATTCAAAATTATATTATTTATTTGGAATGAATATGAAACCAGGAGTTGGACCCGGAGATTATGTTGATTTGAGTGACGCTGGAATGGCGTACTATATTGCTCAATTTGGAATACTAGGGCTTATCCTATTTATAGCAGTATTGACTTTGATTTTTAAAGAAGCCCTTTTTATTTACAGAAATCAGAATGGAAAAGTAAAGGCTACTATTTTGATTCTGGGATATATTATTGTTTCTATATTGTTTGAGACCGTTTTAACTAACGAGTCTGGCGCAACGAGTATGATTGTACTAATGATTTACTTGGGCGCAAGAACAGATTATCATAAATCTTGATGAGCAGATAATATAGCATGAAGAGAATTCTAGGCAAATATAAAAATTTATCAATCGTAGCAAAAGCAACGTTATGGTATATGATTGCAAATGTTCTTGTGAAAGGCGCAGCGCTTTTATCTACGCCAATTTTTACAAGAGTAATGACTGAGGAACAGTACGGAACATACGCAATATTTCAGTCTTGGTACAATATTATTATTATTTTCACATCTTTAAATATTTTTCTTGGCGGTTATACGAAAGGATTACTGAAGTATAAGGAAAATATAAATCAATATACTTCATCCTCGCTTGCAATGACTACATTTATTACATGCTGCTGGGGAATTGCTTACCTTGCAAATGTGAAATTTTGGACAGGCGTTTTTCAATTATCCCCTGTACTCATGGCAGCGATGTTTGTTGAGTTGTTGATTATGCCTGCTTTTGAATTTTGGGCAGCTCGCTCTCGTTTTGAGTATCATTATAAAAAATATGTTTTCGCCTCAGTATGGATAAGTATCTTCAGCATCATTCTTGGTATTATCGCAGTGCTGAATACATCCCAGAGGGTAGAGGCAAGAGTTTTTACAGATATTTTTGCGAAAGCAACAGTTGGAGTCCCGATATTCTTATTATTGATCTTCAGAGGAAAAACAATTTTTGATAAGATATTTTGGAAGTACAATTTTCTATTCAATTTACCCCTTATTCCTCATTATCTTTCTAATTATGCTTTAAATCAATCTGATCGATTGATGATAAGCCGAATGATTGGCAACGTACAGGCTGCTTACTATAGCGTAGCTTATCAGATCTCAACAATGATGATATTTATTGTGACAGCGATCAATAACGCATTAACGCCTTATATTTATCAAACAATAAATAGTGGTGATAATGAGGATATTAAGCAAACTACACGACCAGTATTTCTAATCATGGCACTGCTTTGTATTATTACGATGGCCTTTGCACCAGAACTGATTATGCTCTTTGCAGGAAGTAATTATACTCAGGCAATTTATGTTGTTCCCCCTATTTCTGCCTCTGTATACTTTATTTTTCTTTATGGGATGTTCAGCACAATTGAATATTATTACCAGAAGACATTACGCATTGCGATTGCTACTGTTGTGGCAGCGGCTGTAAATATTGCTCTGAATTATTTCTGCATTAAAGCTTTTGGCTATTATGCCGCAGGGTACACAACTTTGGTTAGTTATATACTACTGGCATTACTCCATTATCAGTTTTACCGGGGCGTTTTGCGGGAAGAGATGCATACAGAGGAGAACCTGTATGATATGAGAGCTATTATGCTCAGTGGAGTTCTGGTTCTTTCTGTAATGTTCGTAATGACGTTGACATATAAAGTGATATGGCTTAGATACGGAATTATTGCTGTGATTTGTGTGATCGGATGTATCAAGAGAAAAGAGTTGAAGAAGATGTTAAGTACATTTAAGGCAAGGAGATAAAATTACTATGAGGCTGACGACTGAACAAAGTGAAAAAATTCAAATACTGAGAGGAATTGCTATTATCGCTGTGGTGTGTATTCATAGCGCACCAAGCGGATTCCCACAGGTGTATATCAGACCATTTCTGAATTTTTGTGTCGGCCTTTTTCTATTTCTGAGCGGAATACTGTCAAATGCACAAAGATGGCATGCAAAAAAGCGAATTATTAAGTTACTTGTCCCATATATCTTGTGGACGTTTGTGTATTCTATGCTTAACAGCTATCAATCTATACGTTTATTACCACAGAATTTTTTTATAGGATTGCTGACGGCATCAAGTGCAGCTGTCATGTATTATGTGTTTGTTTATATACAGCTTACCTTATTAATACCGGCTATCGATAAATTGTCCAGATCAAAATTTTTCCTATTAGGCTTTTTAATATCTCCACTGGAAATCTTGATAATGAAGACTATACCTTCTTTATCAGGACATCCATTCGATAAATGGCTTACAATGATTATTGATGTTTCATGTTTGGGATGGCTTACATATTTCTACTTTGGATATATTTTGGGCAATGGATTAATCAAACTTAAAAGATATAGCACCAATATATATATATATATGCATATTAGCTATATTACTAGTATGGCAGTTTGCGGAAGGATATTTATATTACTACAGAGGAATTATAAACTGTGGAACACAGCAGAAACTTAGTTCTGTGTTTACTGGGTACATCATATGTATCATTGCATATAAATATTTAATGTCAGAAGGACAAAAAAGTTTACAGATTCTGAAATCATTGGGAGATTTATCGTTTGGCATATTTTTCGCGCATTTGGCGGTTATAAAAGTATTGAATCAAATACCAAAGTACAAAGGATTAGTAAAATTTCCATTTAATGCTTTCGCTGCTATAGTTCTTACAGTACTTGGAATAGATGCGTGTAAAAGAGTATTAGGTAAATACAGCCGTTATCTGGCATTTTGAAATAAATACCTATTTATAGAGCAAGGAAATAAATATGAATCCAATTAATTATATTAAAAACCATAGCATTAAAGGTACGTGGGATATTATCTACCGCTACAAAATTAATCAGGTTCTACGTAAATTTGCTATTAAAATAACCGCGCACAAACCCTTACAAGATACAATTGTGATCGAGAGTCACAATGATTTTGATTCAAATGGTGGTGCTTTTTATGACTATCTTATTAAAAATCATTATAACGATAAATATAAAATCGTCTGGTTGCTGAAGAACAAGAAGCCAGATCATCTTCCGAAAAATGTATCTACGTTCTACTTATATAAGCCAAGTCTGAAAAAGCAAATGACGATTTGTACAGCTAAATACATCCTCACATGCCAGGATGCGATTGGCTCTGTTAGAGATGGACAGATTTCAGTATATATGACGCATGGCCCTCTTGGCCTTAAAGCATTCAAGGGCAAATGTGATTTGCCGGGAAATCTAACATATATATTAATGCCTTCTGAATATTTATTGCCTATTTTAATTGATCAGTATGGGATAGGAAATAGTAAAACCAAAGCCGAAATTCTAGGCTATCCTCAGCATGATTGCTTGTACACATCTGAAAGAGGAGATTTGCGTAAAATCACTTCCGATAAATTTAGAAAAGTAGTTTTATGGATGCCTACATTCAGAAAGGGAGTTGCATTTGGAAGAGAAGACTCTACCGCTATTGAGCCACTTGGAATTCCTATATTTAAAACAATGGATGAAATACAAGACTTAAATGACTATCTAAAAACTAATAATGCTCTACTAATTATAAAAATTCATCCAATGCAAGATCTCAATTCTATAAAAATCCATGACTATTCTAATATTAAAGTGCTGAATGGGTATTCAGTCAAAAAGCTAGGCGTTGATAATTATAGACTAATGAAAGATACCGATGCATTAATTAGCGATTATTCATCTGCAGCTTATGACTACATGCATCTAGATAGACCAGTTGGTTTTACGATGGATGATGCGAATGAATATAAGCTGGGATTCATTGTTGATAATCCTGATGAGTTAATTGGAGGACAGATTATTAATGATAAGAATGATTTTGTAAGCTTTATTAACGATACTTTAAATAACAAAGATCCGTACAAAGAAAAGCGACACGAAGTTTTTAACAAGTCGTATAAACTTCATGATGGAAATAGTTGCCAAAGATTGGCCAAATTATTGAAATTATAAGATGATAGTAAATATTATGCTAAAACTTACAGTTGGTCTGGTTGTGCCATAAGAAGCTGTTCGAGCGGTTAGTGCAGAACGTGTTCCATATTTAAGGACATCTGAATTTTCGGAAATTATATTCGGAAATAAAAAATGATACCTCATAAAATCTGATGAGGAGTGGGTAACTAAATGCATTAGAAAAATTGCTGGAATATAAGGGCTATTTTCTGGATGCCAACATTCAGAAAATCAAATAATGAAACACTCTCAGAGGATTATATAGAGAACCAGACAGGCCTTCCAATCTT
>CACXES010000125.1 GCA_902766745.1 uncultured Ruminococcus sp. | reverse complement strand
GCAAATTCCATAAAATATTACCAAAGCTTAAGTCTGTCCTCGGGTGCAACATACATTTCATCGCCCTCTTGTATATCATACAACTCATAGAATTGGTCGAGAGATGATACAATTGCGTCTACTCGTACATTGGCAGCCGAATGTACATCACTCAAAAACCGAACATCCGTTACATATTTTTCTGTTCCGAGACGCGCCCATACTCTTGCATATGACTCCAATGCTTCCTTCTGCGCTTCTTTATCGCCCTCTAAAATGTCCATAACGCACTGCATTCCTGCAAAGTCAGCCATATTTTCTCCTATTGTAATTTCGCTGTCCTGAACAACATCATCTATAACTTCAAATCGGCTGTAATATTCAACAAAATGCTCCTGCTTTTTCTTGAATTCTGCCTCGTCCTTTTCTGTCCACCAATTTATCTTTCTTCCTATTTCATCATACTGTGCACCGCTGTTATCAAAAGCATGGCCTATCTCATGACCGATTACCATTCCTATTGCACCAAGATTTGCGGCATAGCTTGCATCCTTATCATAAACAGGCTTATTGAGTATACCCGCAAATATATTCATACTGTTTGTTACCGGAATGTAGAACGCATTTACAATATCGGCAGATTCAAACATCATTTTGCGTATAAAGCTCTTATCACTGCACGCTTTTATCTCTGTATCCAAAGCGTGTCTTTTTATTCTCGCCTGATTGTTAAAATACGTACCTCCCTCAGATGGCGGAACGATTGAGGGGAAATCATAGTTGGTTGGGTATCCTATAACCGCCTCTATATTAGTCAGCTTTTTGATTGCATTTTCTCTCGTTTCCTCCGACAGCCATTCGCATTTGCCAAGACGCTTCTCATAAGCGTTCAGGCATTTTTCTATCATGTCTTCTATAACTTTTGTTGTTTCATCGTCATAATAATAATGACAGTATATCAGACCTATATCATCGGGCAATGAATTGTTCAAAATTGCAATATTTTTCTCGCTGAGAATAGAGTCGTCCGTTTCAATTCCGAGATCCTCCGCTATCTGCTCCATATACGCATCGCTTGCTGTTTCTTCTTCGTCCCATTCGCCGTCCATCATAGCTATATAAGTCAACGCGCCTAATGATTGAAGTGATGTCTTTTCCTCATCATTCATATATGCTCCAAGCTCTGTTCCAATCTGCATAAGAGCGTTTATTTTAAGTGCATTAAGATTACTGTCGACAAAAATCTTGTCAGCCTCTTTCATAGCGCTGTCATATGGGAATATGATTTTTTCTCCCTCTGTTTTAAAGCCTGCCTCCGTCAGAATTTCTGTTGGAGTTATACCGGCTACAGCTTTATCGGTTTCTTCGGCGGTATAAGTTTTCTGCGTTGTTTCCTTTTGCTCTAAGGTTTCGGGATCAATTTCGGGATGCTCCTTCAAAAGCTCCTCCATAGCCTTATCAACATCAAATTCAGGTTCAAACATCTGTCTGAGAGTAAATCCCGTTGCAAAGCTCTGCATATAATTCGTATCCTTTCCTGCTGTTTGCTGTATGGATACTGCTTTTTCAATGTCTTTATCTGTTACCTCAAATCCGCAAGCTGTCATGTAGTTTTTAATCAGCTTTTTATATGCTCCGCTTAAATTTTTCTTTGTGGACTTCTTGTAAGCAATCATGGAGCCGCAGCCCGGATCTGCTATTGATATTGACGGATAAAAAAGATTTGTTTCCTCATCAAGTGCAGCTAAAAGGCTAAACAAAGGATTGATGCCGATATCGGAGCATATCGTGTTTGTTGCCTCTATAAGCTCGCTTACGCTTTTTGTATTAATAATTCTGCTTCTCAGCTCTGCTAAAAGCGCTTTATCATCGTCTGTAAGATCCGTCGACTCGTTAATGCAGAGAAGCATATCATGCACACGCTGCTCAGCACTGCCGGTCTCATATGTAAGCTCGTCATTCATCAGTTTTTGAAGGATTTCATCCTCATCAGAGCTTATTTTCTTTCCTATATCGGCCAATGTTGACCATGCGTCTGTTGAAGAAACAATAGCACCATGCTTTGCGTCAACAGTATTTATTGACGTAAGCTCGGCGTTGCGGAATGCCTTGTTGTTCACATATCCATAAAAGCTCTCGCCGGGCGTCATTGTATTGAGCAGCTCATCCGAGCGCTCTGTTAAAAGCTTTACTTGCTCAACTGTAATGTTATCCTCTGCGCCCAAGGTTCCGTCGCCGTAGCCGTAAACAAGGCCAGCCTTTGTAAGATTATCTATATCATGCTCCGCCCATTCGGGAACATCTGTAAACTTGATCGGCTCTGTTTCAAGGTAGTCTGCCTCAGGAACACATCTTGCAAGCATTACAAGTGCTTCAACACGGGTTATATTATCCTTCGGATGAAGTGTGTCGTCCTCATATCCTCGTACTAAGCCTGACGCTACAGCCTTTTCAAAGTCATTCACATATTCTGTGCCAATCTCGTCCGCATCAGAAAATGTTGACAGCATATATGCGCTTGACTGAAGATTATTGCGTCCTACTGACTTCACAAATTCCGATACGACATATTCTCTTGTCGCATACGCTTTGTCAACTGTGTTATCGGCAAGTACCACAAAATTCATACCTGCCATAACAGCTATGGATGTCACCAATGCCGACACTCTTTTAAATAGTTGTTTTTTCATGTTTTTCCCTCCGCTATGATAATTTATTTTTGATGTTTTCCTTGCAAAATTCAGAAAAGAAAACTGAATTTTGCCCTATTATTTAATATTATATCACCCCAACCGCAACAAAACCGCAACAAATTAAGCCCTAAAAATGATTTTTT
>CACXES010000124.1 GCA_902766745.1 uncultured Ruminococcus sp. | reverse complement strand
TCTCGAATCAATTCGCAATATCAAGCAGAGCCTTAACATTTCAACCGAGAAGGCAATGGATATACTAAAGGTGCCTGTCGACAAGCGCGCCGACTTCGAAAGGCAGCTTGGACAATAGTATTTTAAAGTGAATATCGAAACATTTAATTCCCCGCAGGCAGTGTGCTTGCGGGGAATCGAATATTACAGCGGGTTATTACAATAAATTATATATCAAAATTATCTTGATTCGACAGCGTAGCCTTTGAGCATGGCGAAAAATTGTGCTCAATAGGACTTTTTTATCCGTTCGCCGGATCTTGCTCAATAGGACTTTTTTAACACGTTTGCCGAAACTGTGTGGGTGACATTCCAACGTATTTTTTGAATACGGCATTAAAATATCGCGGTTCCGAAAATCCGCATTCATATGCCGCCTCTGAAACGGAAAAATATCCGCTCAGCAGCATTTCCTTGGCGGTCAGAATCCTCTTATTATTTATATATTCTATGGGAGATGTTCCGAATTCCGCCTTAAACAGCCTTCGATAATAGTTTTCGCTGATGCTGCATATATCCGCAAGCTGTTTAACCGTTATTTTCGAGCGCAGATTTTCGTTGATATAAGCTATCGATTTTTCTAAGGTTATATAAGCACTTGTCAGCTTGCGGGGAGTTACTATTTCGCTCAATAATTTGTATAACATGGCGGTACATTTGTACTTATATCCGGTTTTCTGTTTGCACCATGTGCTGTGCATCTTATAAAGAACTTTATCAATTTTATCTGAATCTACATTTATGGCTTCGGGTGCGTCAAATGTGCGGTTGATAATATTAAAATGAATTGCGATTATTACCTCGCTGTCGTAAGACCTGCGTGAGTATTCTGTGCTTGCCGGAATATAAAAAAGTTGATTTGTGTCCAGCTTAAAACGTTGGTTGGAAAAGGTCATATCGGTACACCCTTTTATTCGCTTTGTCAATATATGAAACGGTCTTTTTGGGGTATTGTATTCACATTTCTCACGATTGATTAAAAAGATATTGATAATTTCTATGTTTAGGTCATCACTGCGGAACATCTTATCATCTCCAAATAAGTTCGATATGATTGATTATATCAGATGCCGAGGTATAATTCAAGTGTTGAATTTCTGAATAATTGTGTTGAATTATTGATTTACTTTACGGTTTGTGGGCATTATAATAAAAACTAAAGGAGTGATTTTATGAAGAATAATGCAATAACCCCGCCCGAATGGCTTTCGCGGTCTGCGGTATATCAGGTAAATCCGAGAACCTTTTCAAAGGAAGGCACAATAAACGCCGTTGCGGAGGAGCTTCCGTATCTGAAGTCCTTGGGATTTCGTATTGTGTATCTGTGCCCGGTGTTTGAAGAGGACAGCAGTGCGGATGTGAACTTTTGGAGCGAAAGACAAAAGGCATCGAAAACAGATAATCCTAAAAATCCGTACAGAATGAATGATTATTTTGCTATCGATGAGGAATACGGAACAATGCAGGATTTAAAGGAGCTTATACATAAAGCGCACGAGCTTGATATGAAGGTGATTTTAGATTTGGTTTATGCGCATATAGGGCCTAATGCACCGATTATTAATAGACATCCGGAGTTTATCAAGCAAAACCCTGACGGCTCATTTATCACCACTGCCTGGCATTTTCCGGAGATGGATTTTAACTGCGAGGGATTGCGCGAGTACCTGTACTGTAATATGACATACTATATAGGGGTTTGCGATGCGGACGGCTTCAGATGTGATGTGGGCGATGCTGTGCCTGTTGATTTTTGGAGAGAAGCAAGGAGAAGAATGAAGGCGATAAAGCCGGATTCTGTTTTGATAAACGAAGGCGAAAAGTATGAGAATATGGCAGTCGCCTTTGAGTCATCATATACTTTCGCATGGCACAACAGGCTATACAAGATATTTTGCGGGGGAGAATCGGCAAAATCTTTGTCGGAGGCATGGAAGGAGCTGCATGACAGAGCACCGTCAGGGTCGCTGCTGCTTCATGATATGGATAATCATGATACGGTTACCGACTGGCCTGCCCGCATAGAAACGGTCGTGACTCATGACGGCATGGAGCAGATTTTGGTTTTGAATTACCTGATAGACGGGATACCTATGGTCTACACAGGAAATGAGCTTGCCTGTACGGCGCGTCTTAGTATGTTTGCCAATCGTTTTCATCCGGGAGAGTTTGAGGTGACGGACAGGACCCTAAAGTCTGCGCCGGAGGCATTAAAACGTCAGGAGGTAATAAAGAAATTGAATAAGCTTAAATGCGAAAATGATATTTTGCGTTACGGCGACACGGTTTGGCCGGATTCCATGAATGATGATAATATAATCGCTTTTAAGCGTTGCCTTGACAACAAGGAGATTGTTTTTATAGGCAATTCAAAAAATAAAACCTGTGAAATTTGCATGGATAAAGAACCAGAAAAAATCATATTCGGAAACTTCACCGTATCGAATAACAAACTCACGCTTGCGCCGTATCAGTATGTTGTATACATTGATTGAATTTGAATTGTGCGGCAGAACTTGAGTTAGCATAAATAATTGTATAATAAAATCGAGCAGGGTAAACAGACTGTTGCACGCGGCTTTTACCCTGCTCGACAGTGAAATTTCAGCGTTTTCTATATTCGCCGGGCAGCATCCCGGTTTCGGCCTTGAACACCTTGCTGAAATAGTAAATATCTCCGAATCCGCAAAGCTCTGCTGTGTCGGAAACGGAAAGATATCCGGTTTTAAGCAGATTTTTTGCCAGATCAATTTTTCTTGAGATTAGATATCTGTTGGGGGTTGTGCCGAAGGTCATTTTGAACAAATCATTAAAGCGACGCCGGGATACGCCTGCTGCTTTCGCTGCGCTGTCAAGACAGTCTGATTCTTTAAAATGCTCGTCTATATATTGCGATGCCTTTAAAATGCGCCGGTCTGAAGAAGAGTATCTTTTGCTGCGAATCTGTTTTTCATCGTTTCGCTACGCTTCACTCAGAAAAACAGATTCGATATTGCGTATATTTCAGATTTAGGGGATTTTTCGACTGCACATATCTTG
>CACXES010000123.1 GCA_902766745.1 uncultured Ruminococcus sp. | reverse complement strand
TCTTCTGCCCCGCGGCAGCAGCACTTGCGAAATATTTAAACAAATTGGAAAATGTGCCGCTTCACCGTCACTGACAATTATATTATACTCATTTTTTGCGGAAACAAGCATATTTTTTACTTTCAAAGTTTTTACTTATTTTTCCACAAGCCTTACATTCTCGCCGCCAAGCAGAGCGCAAAGCTTATCAATCCTGCCGTCCTCTCTGCGAATCCTCATCGACCTCGGTGCTTTGACCGCCTTACCGCTGTCCTCGTATTTTATAATGACCTCTATATCGCCGTTTGCCGAACCGAGAATCCTCTTAACCTCCGCCATAGTATCCGATGTGCTTGACTCAACCCGAAGATACAGCCGAGGCGGCTTTTTAAAGCTTTCGTCAAGGCAGCGCATATCCTCAAGCCGAAGCTTGGGCGGCGCATCGTCTGCCATGTCCAGATTTCCGCTTATTATAACACGGCTGCCCTCCTTGGCAATATCCTCAAACCTACGAAGCTGCCCGGGGAAGATAATCACCTCTATGCTGCCGCTCAGATCCTCAAGCTCGGCATACATCATAATATCGCCCTTTTTCGTAATCTGAGTTCTTGTCTTGGTTATAATCCCGGCAAGGGTTACCTGCGAGCCGATATTGAATCTGCCGCCTTCGTTTTCGACAATTTCCGTAACAGAAGCGGTTGACACGGCGCGCACCGTATCGGCAACGCTGTCCAAAGGATGCCCCGAAACATATATGCCTATACTCTCCTTTTCCATGGCGAGAAGCTCGTTTTTGCCGTACTCCTCACAATCGGGGAAGTTATCAACATCCGGGTCCGCATCATTCATCATTGAAAACATATCCATCTGCCCCGGCATAACATTCTTCGCCTTTTCGGCGGCACTGTCCATCACAGCTTCGTGAACATTGAAAAGCTGTGCGCGCTTCAGTCCGAACTCGTCGAACGCTCCGCAGTTTATCAGGCTTTCCACCACTCTCTTGTTGACCTTTCTGCCCGCCATTCTGCGGCAGAAGTTCGCAAATCCCGTGAACGGCCCCTCCGCCTCACGCTCTGCGGCAATCTCGTCAACCACAGAGCCGCCTACATTTTTAACGGCGGCAAGTCCGAAGCGAAGTCTGCCCTCGTCCACCGAAAAATCTCTGCCGCTCTTGTTTATGGACGGCGGAAGCATGGTAATTCCGAGCCGCTTTATAACTTCAATATATCCGGTGACCTTTGTCTTGTTATCCACAAACGAGGTCAAAAGTGCAGCGAAAAACTCAACGGGATAATGACATTTCAGCCACGCTGTTCTGTATGCCACAACGGCGTATGCCGCCGCATGAGACTTGTTAAAGGCATATGACGCAAAGTCCATCATCTCATCGAAGATTGATGCGGCGGTCTTCTCGTCTATCCCCCTCGCAACCGCTCCGTCAACGTGAACTCCGTCCTCATCCGTACCATAGATAAAGTTATGCCTCTCCTTCTCCATTACGTCCGCCTTTTTCTTCGACATGGCACGACGCACAAGGTCGGCACGGCCGAGAGAATAACCACCCAATTCTCTCACTATCTGCATAACCTGCTCCTGATACACTATACAGCCGTAGGTCATATTCAGAATATGCTCAAGCATAGGATGCTTGAACCTGACATTTGATGGATTGTGCTTATTCGCCACATAGGTGGGTATTGAGTCCATGGGTCCCGGGCGGTACAGGGATATGCCGGCGATAATATCCTCTATCGACTCGGGCCGAAGCTCCTTCATAAACTGCTTCATGCCGCCGCTCTCAAGCTGAAACACGCCGTCTGTCTCGCCCTTGGAAATCATCTCGTATACTTCCGGATCGTCCATATCCTTGCTTTCTATATCCACCTCTATTCCGTGGGTGTTCTTTATAAGCTCAACCGTATCGTGTATCACCGTCAGCGTCCGAAGCCCGAGGAAGTCCATCTTTAAAAGCCCGAGACGCTCAATGGTCGTCATGGTGAACTGAGTTGTGATTACATCGTCATTCTTCTGCAGCGGAACAAAATTTCCTATGCCGCCGCTGGTTATAACCACTCCCGCCGCATGGGTGGAGGTGTGTCTCGGAAGTCCCTCCAGCGCAATCGCCGTATCGATAAGCTTCTTTATATCCGGTGCGGAATCGTACATCTCCTTCAGCTTATAGTTTACCACAAGTGCCTTTGGAATAGTCATTTTAAGCTCGTTTGGAACCTGCTTCGCCACCTCGTCCACACGTCCGTAGGGGATGTTCAGCGCACGTCCCACATCCCGTATGGCAAGCCTCGCCGCCATTGTTCCGAAGGTGACAATCTGTGCCACATTGTCCTCGCCGTACTTGCGGTTGACATAGTCTATTACCTCACCTCGCCGCTCATAGCAGAAGTCTATATCTATATCCGGCATACTTACACGCTCGGGATTTAAAAATCTTTCAAAAATCAAGCCGTATTTGATGGGATCTACGTCCGTAATATGCAGACAGTAGGAAACAACGCTTCCCGCCGCACTGCCTCTGCCGGGACCTACCGGTATTCCGTGGCTCTTTGCGTAGTGAATAAAATCCCATACAATCAGAAAGTAATCCACATATCCCATCATGGAGATAATGCCAAGCTCATATTCCATTCTGGAGCGTACGCTCCCGTCATCGTCGGGATACCTCTCTGTCAAGCCCTGTTCGACTAAATCTCTGAGATATTCCTCAGAGGTCTGTCCGTTCGGAATATCGAATTTCGGCAGATGCAGCTTTCCGAACTCTATCTCAACATTGCACCGCTCCGCAATCTTCGCCGTATTCTCCAGTGCCTGCGGAACGTATGAGAAAAGCTCCTCCATCTCCTCCTCCGACTTCAGATAAAGCTGATCGCAATCCATTTTCATTCTGTCCTCATCGTCAACGGTCTTTCCCATCTGAATACACATAAGGACATCCTGATACTCCGCATCTTCTCTCTCGACATAGTGGATATCATTTGTGGCAACAAGCTCAATACCAAGCTCCTCCGCTATGGATATAAGCTCACGATTCAGCTTCTTCTGCTCCAGTATCCCATGGTCCTGAATTTCAATAAAATACCTGTCACGACCGAATATCTCTAAAAATTCCTCTGCGCGGCGCTTTGCCTCGGCATAATTTCCGGCTAAAAGCTGCCTTGACAGTACGCCCGACATACAGGCGCTTAGGGCGATTATGCCCTCGTTATTCTCACGCAGAATTTCCATATCTATTCTCGGTCTGTAATAAAATCCGTCTATAAATCCGGCAGATACAAGCTTCATAAGATTCTTATATCCCGTCTCATTCTCTGCCAACAGAATGAGGTGACAGCTCTGTGAATCAAATTCATGTATCTTGTCAAATCTCGACCGTGCGGCAACATAAACCTCGCACCCGAGTATGGGCTTTATCCCCTTTGACCTGGCGTATTCGTAAAAATCAATAACACCGTACATATTTCCGTGGTCGGTAATAGCCAGCGCAGTCTGTCCCAGCTCCGCCGCTCTGTCAACCAGTCTCGGGATTGTCCCCTCTCCGTCAAGGAGGCTGTACGCCGTATGTGTATGAAGGTGCACAAAGCTCATTCTATCACTCTCCATCCCCTGCCGACAATCTGTCGGCAAGCTCCGTTATCTTCTGAAGCCGACGGTTCACCCCCGACTTTCCGAGGGGCGGCTCCGTATGCCGTCCCAGCTCGCTGAGGCTCATGGACTTATGCTCCAGCCGAAGCTGCGCTATCGTCCGCAAATCCTCCGGCAGGTTATCAAGCCCGAGCTTTTCCTCTATAACATTTATCGCCTGAATCTGCCGAACCGACGCCTCAATCGTTTTTTCGAGATTCGCCGACTCACTGTTTATCGAACGCACAAAGTCGTTGCGTATCTCCTTCTCTATCATAATGTTAATAAGCTCCATCTGCGCCTTGTATGCGCCTATGTATGACAGAAAATCCTGTATCATGCCGCTGCTTTTTATATACAGCACGTGCTTTGACTTTCTCTTCACGGTTTTAAAGCCGAAGCCCTCTCTGTCCAGCAGCTCCGACAGGTCACGGCTGAGCCCCGAATACGGAGTTATTAGCTCCAGATTATAATTCTTCTTCGGGTCGATAACCGTGCCGCCGCCCATAAACGCCCCTCTTACAAGGGCGTGTCGACAGCATTTCTCTGCGGAAACGGCAGGCGCAATGCGATACCTTATTATCCCCGTTGAAGGGTCGATAAGCTCAAAGTCGTTTAAAATCATAAGTATGCGCGTGGTGTCGCGTATCACGGCGTTGTACCTGACCGCCGCCGTCTCGCCGACCGTCTCGGCCTCGAAGCCAAGCCTGCGGCACAGCAGTGCAAATCTGCCGAGAACGTCCGTATTCTCGGTTACAAACTTTATCTCATTTTTTGAAATGCTGCTTCCTAAAAGCAGCATTCCGGCAAGCTCCGCCGCATCACAGCAGGCACTCGCATTTTCGTATTTATAAAGCTCGGCCTTGGTTAATTCGGAAAAGGATTTCATGGTCTTAACCTCCCCGTTCTTCTATATCTTATTTTCTCTTATTTTTTCTGTCGGGCTTGTAAAGCACAACGCCCTCCTCGCTGACGCTGACGCCGCGGCGGCATTCGAAGCTTGCAATGTCCATTATCGCCTCGGCAAGCGCCTCGGGGTCGTGTCTTATATACCTGTTGTCGATAAGCCCGGCTATATTCCTTTTGACAAGCTTTATTCCGCTGCCTAAAAACCTCTCTTCGTCGAGGATTACCTCCTCGGATTCCTCCTCGGCATACTTTTTAAGCAGCGGCGTGTCAAGCCGCCTTGAATTAACAATACAATAATCCAAAAATCCCTCGCCCGTGTGCTCGGTAATGGCTGCGGCATGGTCAAACGCCGTATAGCCGTCTGTCTCACCGTGCTGTGTCATTATGTTGTTGATATACACAACGGGCGCAGCGGCAGCCTTAAGTTCTCGTGCGAGATCGTCCGCGGCAAGGGTTGACAGTATGCTTGTGTAAAGGCTTCCGGGGCCTATGGTTATTATATCCGCCTCAGAAATTTTCTCACGGATGTCGGGCACAAGCTGAATATCTCCGCCGTTCTTTGCGCGAAGCTCAATCTTTCGGATGGAGCTGTCGAAATCAGTAACCGACTTTCCTATGCTCGACTCTCCCACAACGGTCTTGCCGCTTTCAAGGTACGCCACAAGCTCTACATCACTGTCCGTCACCGGCAGAACCGTACCGGTGACCTTCAAAACGTCGCTGACGCTTTTGACCGCCGCAACAAAATCGCCGTCATATATCCCGTTCATCGCCGCAAGAAACAGGTTTCCGAAGCTCTGTCCCTTGAGACTTCCTGCGTCAAACCTGTATCTCAGAAGCTTATCCATTATCGGCTCTGTCTCCGCAAGGGCGAGAATACAGTTCCTTATATCCCCGGGCGGCAGCATTTTAAGCTCATCGCGGAGCTGTCCGCTTCCGCCGCCGTCATCTGCCACCGTAACCACCGCCGTAATGTTCGGCGTATATGCCTTAAGTCCTCTGAGCATTGTTGAAAGCCCTGTGCCGCCGCCTATGGCGACCACCTTGGGCTGAAATTTTTCCGTTTTCATGGCAATCTCCGTTCCGTCTCTGCGCCGCAGAGCCTTTTATATGCCTTTTTTAATATCCCTGTGGCTTACCGTTGCGTTATAGCCCGCATTGGAAACCGCACTGTACAGCGACTCCGCAAGGGTCACACTCCGATGATGGCCGCCCGTGCAGCCTATGCCTATCACAAGCTGAGACTTGCCCTCGTTTATATACCGAGGTATCAGAAACTCCGTCAAATCCGTAAGCTTCTCCAGAAATACACGGCTGTCCTCCGATGCCATAACAAAATCCCTTATGCAAACCTCAAGTCCGGTGTGTTCCTTAAGCTCGGGAACGTAAAACGGATTGGGCAAAAATCTCACATCAAAAACCAAATCTGCGTCCAGCGGAAGTCCGTACTTGAAGCCGAAGGACATAACATGAACCAGCATACCTCCGAACTTTGACTCCTTTCCGTAGACCGCACGTATCTGCTGCCGAAGCTGCGCCGCCGACAGCTGTGTCGTATCTATTATCTTCGCCGCCTTTTCCTTCACCGCCGCAAGCATCATGCGCTCCTTGGCGATTCCGTCCGTAAGCCGTCCTCTGCCGCCCAGAGGGTGTATGCGCCTTGTCTCCTTATACCGCCGAATCAAGACCTCATCGCTTGCATCGAGGAAGAGTATCTCATACTCATATCCAAGCTCCGCCAGCTCGTCAAGACTGCCCGACAGCTTTCGGAACATATCACCGCCGCGTATGTCGCAGACCAGAGCCACGCAATCGTCCGGCTCGGCGCTCTTATGGTATATCTCGGCAAACTTCGGAATCAGCTCCGGCGGCATATTGTCCACACAGTAGTCGCCCATATCCTCAAACGCCTTGACAACCTGTGTCTTTCCGGCACCGCTGAGTCCCGTAACTATTATAAACTTCATTGCAAATCCTCCGTTTAAAACTCTCCCACAAGCCTTACCTCAGGCTCGAGCGATACTCCGAATTTCTTCATCACCGTCTCGCGCACATGGTCGATAAGTGCCAGAACGTCCGCCGCCGCAGCTCCGCCGGCGTTGATTATAAATCCCGAGTGCTTTTCCGACACCTCCGCTCCGCCTATGCGGCAGCCCTTAAGTCCCGCCTCCTGAATCAGCGTTCCCGCAAAATACCCCTCCGGTCGCTTAAAGGTACTGCCTGCGCTGGGCTTGTCGAGCGGCTGCTTCTCCGCACGTCTTGCGGCAAGCTCGTTCATTCTGCCGCGTATCTCGGACATATCATCTGTCGACAGTTCAAGCTCCGCCTCGGTGACTATACGTCCGCCGTCCGCAAACACGCTGTGACGGTAGCCGAAATCACACTCCTGCGCCGGAATCGTGTGAACTCTGCATTCATCGGTATCAACGTAAGTCACCGCACGGACTACATCCTTCATTTCACCGCCGTAGGCACCTGCGTTCATAAACACCGCACCGCCCAAAGTTCCAGGTATACCCGATGCAAATTCAAGTCCCGAAAGGCCGTTTTTCATCGCAGTGTTGGCAAGGCGTGACAGCTTTATTCCGCTCATAGCGGTAATTTTTGTACCTTCCACGTCACAGTCGCTCATGGAATCGGAAAGCTTTATGACTGCGCCTCTTATTCCCTTGTCACCGACCAGCAGGTTCGAACCGTTTCCCATTACAAAGTACGGAAGCTCAAACCTTTTTATTATTTTAAGCACCGCCGCAAGCCTCTGAGTATCCGACGGTTCAACCAAAATATCCGCAGGACCTCCTATCTTGAACGAAGTGTGCCTGCTCATCGGCTCATCCATGGCGACCGACGGCATTCCCACCACTTCAGCCAGCAGCTTGTATACAACCTCTGTCATTTAATGTCTCCTCCTTGTGTTTATGCAGATATAGCCGTTTATAAAACGCGAAAAGCTGTGTAAAACAGGGACGTTTTTATATTTTCTATGATTTATTTTCTCCGTTTACTCCAAACAGCAGCATCGAACGTATTATAAATCCGAAATAATTTTATTGAATAATTGCCCATCGCCCATACAGTTGCCAAGCCCAACTGCAGCGAAAAAATTATTTCGGATTTTGCGTTTTCACATTTTACAATGGTCTGTTTATGCAGATGTCAAATATCAGGATTTATTTAATCCCGTTTAAAAATTCTTCAAATCGCTCCACTGTGAGATTGGCAATCTGCGCCGGCGGGAAGTCCGCCTCCTCAAGCAAATTCACTGCGGCATCAAAGCAGCCTATCTCAAAAGGCGTGTGGGCATCCGACGATACAGCCACCAATGTACCGTTTCTTTTGCACGCAGCGATAATCTCTCTGTAATTGTCCGCATTTTTCGGATTTTTGCAGGAATTGTTATTTATCTCAATACATTTATGATATTTCGCTGCTGCCGCCGTTACCTCATCTATATTATAAGGAAAGCGATAATCCCCGGTATGTCCGAGTATGGTTATATTCGGATTTTTAAGGGCACCGAGATAGGTTTTTGTATGCTCCGCCGAGGTTTGACGCATATATACGGGAATGTGAATCGAAGCCACAATAACATCCAAACCGTTCTGTATCTCCGACGGCAGGTCAATGTTCCCTTCGGTATCCAAAAGATTCGCCTCGGCACCGAACAGGATTTTCACTCCTTCTATCTCTCTCGGAAGCCTCGACAGGGTCTTAAAATGCCACAGGTGCGGAGCGTCCGGAAGGGCGGGCGTATGGTCTGTCATGCAGAGCATACGCAAGCCGCACTTCGCTGCAGCGGCGGCGTTTTCGCATATTGTACCAAAGGCGTGAGTGCTGCAGCAGGTATGTGTATGTGTATCAACTTCTATTTTCATATCAGCAAATTCTCCAAACTTAATCATGGTATCAGCCGTTGCTCAGGCTGCTGAGATGCTCCGCAAATCTGCGGTTAAGCTCCTCTGCGGCGTTGTAACCCATTCGCTTCTGACGGTTGTTCATGGCGGCAACCTCAAAAATCACCGCAAGGTTTCTGCCCGGACGCACCGGTATGGTAAGGGACGGAATGTCAAGACCGAGTATGTTTGTATATTCGTCCACCAAGCCGAGGCGGTCATACTGCTTGCCATGCTCCCAGGTTTTTAAGTGGATTATCAGGTCAATCTTCTCCGATTCCTTTACGGCACCCATACCGAAGATGTTCTTTACATCTACGATTCCTATACCACGTATCTCTATAAAATGGCGTATGATGTCCGGCGAATAACCCACAAGGGAAATGGACGATACCTTTTTTATCTCAACCGCATCATCCGCTACAAGACGGTGACCTCTCTTGATAAGCTCCACCGCCGCCTCGCTCTTTCCGACGCCGCTCTCCCCCATTATAAACACGCCCTGGCCGTAGACCTCTACCAGAACGCCGTGACGGGTTATGCGCGGTGCAAGCTCAACGTTCAGGAAAGAGTTCAATGCGCTTGTAAAAGACGAGGTTGCCTGCGAAGTACGCAGAACGGGAGTATCAAACTCCTCAGCAAGCTTCATCATCTCGGGGGTTGCATTTCCGTTACGCGTCATGACAATGGCGGATACATTCTGTTCAAACAGACGCCTGAGGGCGTTATATCTCTCCTCTGACGTAAGAGTCGCCAGATACGTATTCTCAACCATTCCGAAAACCTGTATGCGCCTCGGGTCAAAGTAATCGAAGAAGCCGGTTATCTGCAGTCCCGGACGATTCAGATCCGCCGTTGTAACCATTACCTCGTGGTTCGGATAGTAAAGCTTATCAAGCTTCATATTGTTAACTATTTTGGATAATTCAACACTAAAAGTTTCCATTTTTCGCCACCTCTTTCGTAGGGTAAAAAAAGACATTTTCTATTCAATTATATATTATACTATTAATATACGGATTTTGCAAATGTATTTTTAATTTTCTCTAAATTTGTGCAAATTTTTTCACCAAAGCGTATCCCTCAAGCGCAGATGCCCTCCGCCGCTTGGTCAGCGGGCTTCGGTTCAGAATTTCAGTGGGAGTTTTAATCCCCCGCCGAAGCTTCTGAGTGACTAACGCTCTATGCGCACACTTGCGGGCATCGCTCTGCGTTGCTCCGATATAAATATTCACCTCAGAGAAGGTTTTGCATAAAATATACAAAAAGGAGTGATGAACTTGGACAGCAGAAAAAAAGATTATGCGGATTTTAACGCCGCTCTCGACCGTCTTATGTCAAGCGGAGGCTTTTATGAGCCGTCAACGACGACCGCAGCCATTTCCGAGGGAAAGGCGGAGCCTGCCTCGGGCGGCGGCACCGGCTCTCTTATCGTGCAGGTCACAATGGCTAACGGAGCCGTTCCCATTCCGGGAGCAACCGTCACAATAAGCGAAAGTGACGGAGAGGTCAAAACGGTTCAGACGACCGACATCAGCGGAAGAACCCCGGGCTTTGAGCTTTCAACGCCGTCTCTTGCGCTTTCCCAGTCGCCCGGCGGAGCCGCACCCTACACCACCTATAACATACGCATTGAAAAACCGGGGTTTTATACCCGGGAATTTTTAAACGTGGCTGTCTTTCCGGGCATTGTATCCATTCAGGGCGTGGCTCTTGAGCCTCTCGGCGAGGACGCTTTTGAAGATGATCGCATAAACGGCAGCAGCACGCAGGGAGGTAGATAGATATGGCTGACCCCTTATATATTCCCGAGGAGATAACAGTACATCTCGGCGCACCGTCGGACAGTAGCGCATCGAACGTCAGGGTGCCGTTTGCGGATTACATAAAGAATGTAGCCTCAAGCGAAATTTATCCCACCTGGCCCGAGAGCGCAATCCGTGCAAACATATATGCACAGATAAGCTTTGCCCTAAATCGTATCGTCACGGAGCATTACCGTTCCCAGGGCTATAACTTCGATATAACAAACTCAACCCAATACGACCAATCCTTTGTCTACGGCAGAGATATCTTTGAGAACATAAGCCAAATAGTAGACGATATTTTCAACAGCTATATCGTCAAGGACAACAGCGTTATTCCGCTTTTTGCTCGGTATTGCAGCGGAACTACCTCCACCTGTCCCGGCGGCCTTTCCCAGTGGGGAAGCGTAAGCCTTGCCAATGACGGGTTTACTCCGTATCGAATACTAAATTCGTATTACGGCGATGTATCTCTTGTCGAAAATGCACCCGTTGCCAATGTAGAGGAAAGCTACCCCGAACAGCCTCTGCGTATCGGCGATTACGGCGACAATGTCAAGCGTATTCAGGTATCTCTGAATCGGATTTCAAAAAACTATCCGGCAATTCCGAAAATCGCCTTCCCCGACGGGCTTTTTGACAAGCCTACCGAGGATGCGGTCAAGGCGTTTCAGAAAATATTTAACCTGACTCAGGACGGGATTGTGGGCAGAGCCACCTGGTATAAGATTGTCGCAGTTTTAAACGGTATAAAACGCCTGTCCGAGCTGGACGCCGAGGCAGTTCCCATGTCATATATAAACAGCCAGTTCAGCGGTGTTCTGCAGGAGGGCAACCGAGCCGGCGGTGTCAGCCTTCTGCAATATTATCTGTCTTTCGTGGCGGAGTTTAACGACTTTATTCCACAGGTAGAAATAGACGGCTACTTCGGCCCTGCCACAACCCGTGCGGTAACGGCATTTCAGCAGTCGGTGGGTCTGCCGCAGACAGGCATTGTTGACGAAGCCACCTGGAACGCTCTGTACTCATCGTTTATAACCAAGTACAACGCTCTGCCGGAGGACTTAAAGACCGCACCTGCCGCTCCGTTCCCCGGGGAATTTCTGACCCTCGGCTCAAGCGGACCGGCGGTAAGCCTGCTGCAGCAGTATCTTAATGTTATTTCACAGACCTATCCCGCCATTCCGACTGTGACCGAAAACGGAGTTTTTGACGAGCAGACGCTGGAGGCGGTTCAGGCATACGAGCGTGAATTCGGTCTGCCTGTCCGCGGCGTTGTCACGGTTACGGTATGGAACAGCATAACCGAGCTGTACACCGACCTGACCGAAGGCGAGAAAAAGGCATTTGGCCAGAATCCCGGCTATAATGTCTCCGAAAACGAACAAGGCTGAAAGGAGTATTCTATTCATGAAAACATCAATGTATGACCACCGCCAAAACGTATTCGAAATTCAATCGGCACTCCGTGCACTTTGGAACATCGACGCCATAGCAACGCTCATAAACCCCAACGGGAGCTTCGGCTCCGAAACGACACGCGCCGTTGAGGAGGCACAGCGTTACTTCGGTATTCCTCAAACGGGAATAGTTGACCTTGAAACCTGGCAGCTTTTGTTCAGCACCTGCATAGACTCTGATCAAAGCTTTATATCCTGCGGGCTTTTTCCCAATCCCTAAAGCATTCGCAGCACCGCACTCCGTCTCAAAAATAATGCTTGATTATTTTTGCAATATATGTTAGAATAAGCATTAGCCGCAGGCGAAGGCGGAGATACGAGAATTATTACGAAAGGATGAGGGCAATGGCAGAGCTGCCTGAAAACGAATATTTGATAGACCTCTATGACGAGGACGGAACCAAAAAGGTGTTCGAGCATCTTGACACCGTTTTATACAAAAATAACGAATATGTAATCTGTATTCCGTATGACGAGGAAGAGAGCGAGGTTTCGGAGATTGTTATTTTCCGCACGGTGGAGGACAAGGACGGCGAGTCCGCTCTGGAGCAGGTTTTGGAATCGGAGGTTCTTTCGGCGGTATACGATGTATTTCGCGACAGAAACGCAGATAAATTTGATTTTCAGATGTAATCGAGCAGGCGGCTAACCAATAATTGGTCAGCCGGCCTCCCACACCGTCGTGCGCACCGTTCGGCACACGGCGGTTCAATCATATTGAGTGCATAGACTTGTACGCTTCGGATACGTCATAATATCCCCTGCGTGCAAGTCTTTCGTTTTCATTACTGCGCCTTTTCCGCAACTCCGCTTTTAAGATACCTCCGCATTAAATCAATCTATTCCTTATCCTTAATATCCTCTCGGAGCGTATACATCCGCAGTCAGTGGTTGAGCGTATCGAAATACTTGGATAAATCAAGGCATACCTCCGAGTCTGCAGCAAGCCTTCAACAATGAGATGTGTGCCACGTCCGACACACAAAAAATCGGAGAGGCGAAAAACTCTCCGCCCCTCCGATTTTCAGCCAAGTGCCACATCCAGCAACATCATCACTGTAAATCCGGCAACTATTCCCATTGTAGCGAAATACGGATCTGCCTTTTGGTTCTGCTGACACTCGGGTATAAGCTCGTGAACCGCCACAAGAATCATTGCTCCGGCGGCGAAGGCAAGGGCATACGGCAGGAGTGCCTGTATGTACACGACTGCGGCCGCCCCAATCACCCCGGCTATCGGCTCCACAATCGCCGATGCCTGACCTACGAAAAAGCTCTTTCGCCTTGAAAACCCCTCTCGTCTCAGCGGAAGCGACACAGCAGCCCCCTCGGGAAAATTCTGAAGACCTATCCCCACAGCTATTGTCACCGCACCCATGAATGCTTCTGTGGTATATCCGCCGGTGTGGAGTGCCCCGAACGCAACGCCTACCGCAAGCCCCTCCGGTATATTGTGAAGTGTAATCGACAGTACAAGCATAATTATTCTGTTTATTCCGTCTGTCGAATTTTGCTTATCGATGCTTATGCTTCGCCGTGCGCAAGTGACCGCCTTATCCGAGCCCCACATAAACAAGGCTCCGCAGATAAAGCCTGTTGTAACGACAAGCCACGCAGGCATATCCAGGTACGTTTCCGCTCTCTCTATCGCAGGCTCCAGAAGCGACCAGAAGGACGCCGCAATCATTACGCCTGCGGCAAAGCCGAGCATTAGATTTAAAAACTTCTGATTTGTATTTTTAAAAAATATTACGACTGCGGCACCGAGGGCGGTTACAAGCCACGTCCCGACAGTTGCAGTCAAAGCCATAATCACTGCATTATTCATAACATCACCTAATTCCAGTGTATGCGCCGCACCGATTAGGGTGAAAATTTTTTAAAAATCATTACACAAAAAAGCACCCTATGATATACCTCCGAAAATCAAACATTTCGCAGTGTATATTTCATAAGGTGCATTACAATAGTGCCATCTTCGTTATTCCGCCTCCCGCGGATCCGAGCGCAGCAGGGTACCGGACAATTTAAGAATTGCTCTCTCCAAGGCGTCCTTAGAATTTCCCCACGGTTCATCGTGAAATCTGTAGTCAAACTTCTTTACAAACCAATCAAGCTCCTCCTTAACCCTTTTCATATTCTCCTTTTGGAGAGGAATCACTGTGTCAAGCAGTGCCTGCCTATCCGCCGCACCCAATCTTGACCTGCTTTCATCTATTATCCTCGCAAGATGCTCAATACAGAATCCCTTGCACGACGCTACCTTTTGCCTGAACTCCTCCTCGGTTTTCCAAAGATAGAAAAAGGTGTAAAAGTAGCTGTCCATGCGTCCGCTCTCCCTTTTGCAGGCATAGCAGCCGCCCTGCAATTCTTCGGAATACTTCAAAAACGGCGATTCGGCATTTTTCTTCTTTAAAAATCCGCGAGGCTTCTCCGCCTTCTCCTCGTCCAGCAGCTTTTCCAAATCGCCGTTCACCTTCAGCATATGCGTGCTGACCATAAGCGCAGCACCCAGGCGGTTCTTGGCATTGAAAATTTTGTCATAGTGGTATCTGCAAAAGCCAAGCTTGTTTGTTTCTGTCCTGATATCCTCCTCCATATATGACGGCCCGAGGACGTAGTCAAGCACCTCCGCCTCAAGCTTCTTCTGCAATTCGCAGAACGGACACTCGCTGTCCTTTTCAAATGCCTCATTCAGCGGTATGGTATATATTTGCTCCTTCATCCGCACCCTGTCCTTTCAATAAATTCGCTGTTATTCAACCGTAAATTCGCTGTTATTCAACCGTATTATCTCACATTTTGAAGCAAAATGCAAGTAAAATTAAATCGGCGGTCTTGAGCCGACCGCCGAAATTTTATTTTTGACCGTAACCCGCCGCCCAAGCGATGGGGGACATCTGCGCTTAGATTTATATATTAAGCTCTGCGCTTATGCGGATTTTTTACCTAAAATCGCCCTGATTACAACCAACGTTCCAACCATCAGCACGATTCCCAACGGCAGACATATCCACACGTTCTGCACAAATCCCGTTATGACATAGGCCACAAATGATACCACCGCCGCAGTAAGCGCATATGGCAGCTGTGTTGATACGTGGTTTATATGGTTACACTGAGCGCCTGCCGACGACATTATTGTCGTATCGGATATGGGTGAGCAATGGTCACCGCAGACAGCTCCTGCCATACAAGCGGAAATAGATATGATAGAAATTTCCTGACTTATTGAACCGCCGAAGATAGCCAGTACAATCGGTATGAGTATTCCGAAGGTTCCCCATGAAGTACCGGTCGCAAAGGACAAGCCTACCGCAATTATGAACACAATGGCGGGAAGAAGCGGAACGAACGCCGATGCCTTAAGTCTTACAAATTCAGCAATGAGCAGCTTTGCACCGAGGCTGTCCGTCATTGTCTTAAGCGTCCATGCACAACAGAGAATCATAATTGCCGGAACCATTGCCTTGAAGCCCTCGGGGATAGCGTCCATACATTCCTTGAAGCTCAAGACACGTCTGATGAGGAAATATATTATCGAGAAAATAAGTCCTGCAAACGAACCGATAACCAGACCCACGGAGGCATCTGCACCGGAGAACGCATCTATAAAGCTCATATATGCATCCGAATCGGCAGTGAAAAATCCGCCGGAGTAGATAAGACCCGCCATACAGCTTACAATAAGCACAAGCACGGGAACAACCAGATCGCAAACGATGCCGTTCTTATCGGCATTGCGAACCTCCGCTTCTTCAATCAGCTCCTTGCCCTTTTCGGAGAATATATCCCCATCCGCCGCATTCAACTCATGCTTCTTCATGGGACCGTAGTCAAATTTCATCAGAGTGATCGTAACCATCATAACTATGGTCAAAAGCGCATAGAAATTATAAGGAATAGCACGAATAAACAGCTCAAGTCCACCTATCTGATCCTCTGATACAAAGCCTGCCACAGCGGCAGCCCACGAAGATACCGGTGCAATTATGCAAATCGGTGCGGCGGTTGCGTCTATCAGATAAGCAAGCTTCGACCGTGAAACCTTAAACTTATCCGTTACCGGACGCATAACCGAGCCAACCGTCAGGCAGTTGAAGTAATCATCCACGAATATCAATACACCCAGGGCAATCGTTGCCAGCTGTGCGCCAACCCTCGACTTGATATGCTTTGACGCCCATCTTCCGAATGCGGCAGAGCCGCCCGACTTATTCATGAGCGCAACAATCGCACCGAGGATTACCAAGAATATAAGTATGCCTATGTTATACGAATCGGCAACAGATGCGATAAAGCCGTCCGCAAAAAGATGATCGAGAGTCCCCGACAGACTGAAGTTGGAATAGAGCAGTGCTCCTGCCAGAATACCGATAAAGAGTGAGGAATAAACCTCCTTGGTAATCAGTGCAAGAACAATCGCAATCAACGGCGGCAAAAGCGAAAGCCATGTGGCATAGGCAGGCACGGAATCCCTCTTTGCCTCAAGGGCACGATCCAGATTCTGCGTAAATTCTTCGCTTTCGCTGACGTTTTCCGAATAGTTTTCAATGTACGACTCCGCCGCCGCACCGTACTCGGCAGCTTCCTCCTCGCTCATCGTCTCAGGATTGTATTCCCCTGCCGAAAGAACGGCCGCCGCATCAATCTCCTCCGTCTCCGCCGCCGCCGTCAAAGGCAGTGCAAGACAGATGATGACAAACGCCAGAAACGCTGAGGCAAAAAACCTTTTTCTCATTGTGTGAAGCATATATTCACCCTCCTTAAAAATAAAAATGCCACAATGCAAAGCGCACCATGACATCTGAATAGCCAAAGCAAAATTCTCAAATAGCCAAAACAAAATACTCAAATGATAGCGCTCCACAAGTCTGTGACAGTTCAGCGCATATTCTGCGCCGCCCCAGCAAGGTTCCGCTGCGGGCAGCTTATCCTTGCTTCGGCAGCCGTCCCTTTCCGTCCGTACCTTTTCCCGCATTGTACGGATTTACTTATGGCGGCCGCACCTCTATCATGCCGAATTCGACAAAATATGTATATATGTTATCACAATCAATTACTTTTTTCAAGTATAAAATTAGACAAAATATATCATTTTTTTAGTATATTGTGCCGATATAGCACCGCTCTGTTTCGGGCTATGTTTCGGGCGGCCGCAAAAACTTGACAAATCGGCGGTTTTCTTATATAATAATGAGTAATATGACCAAAAACAGGAGGTTATAGCTATGTTAAAAAAGCTTACTGCTCTGGCGGCAGCTGTCGCCGTTCTCTGCTGCGGCTCTGTCGCTTCGGCAAGAGAATTATTCAGTGACGTCCCCGAAAGCGAGTGGGCGGCGCCTTATATTTACAACCTGACCGACAGGGGCATTATCAGCGGCTACGGCGACGGCACCTTTCTGCCGTGGAACAACGTTCAGCGATGCGAATATGCGAAAATGCTTGTAAACATCGCCGGAGTGAAAATTGTTCCGAGTTCTGTTTCGCCCTATGCGGATGTTCCCTACGGCGAATGGTTCTTCCCGTATGTAAACGCAGTCTCGCCATACATGACCGGATTTCAGGATTCCGACGGAAACCTCTTCTTTTCACCCTTTGAACCGGCAACCAGAGAGGCCGTTGCCGTTGCCATGGTCAAGGCACTGTCCCTCGACATTTCACAATACGATGACCCGTCATGGTATCTCTCGTCTAAGTTTTCGGATTGGGACAGCATTTCCTCTCACAACATGGCATACATCTGCGCCGCGGTTGACAGCGGAGTTATCACCGGTGATGTGCCCGAGGACGGCGGACTCGGCACCTTCAGACCCTCCGACCCGATTCTGCGTGCAGAAATCGTATTTGTTCTGTACCGAGCATTTCCGAACGGTGAGGGCTGAGACGGTGAGGGCTGAGCTTTAAATACAAATACAAAATAAATCGAAAGGGGCTTTTATTATGCCTAATGTAATCGAAATTTTCGGGAGCATGGTCTTTAACAATGCGATAATGCGCGACCGTCTTCCCAAGGACACCTATAAGCACGTCAAGAAGACCAAGGAGGAGGGCGTTCCCCTAACCCGTGAGGTCGCCGACGTTGTTGCAAACGCAATGAAGGACTGGGCAATCGAAAAGGGTGCAACCCACTTCACCCACTGGTTTCAGCCGATGACGGGTATTACCGCCGAAAAGCATGACAGCTTTTTGACCCCCGACACCGATGACAAGATTATTATGGAGCTTTCGGGCAAGGAGCTTATCAAGGGCGAAACCGACGCATCGAGCTTCCCGTCGGGCGGCCTTCGCTCCACCTTTGAAGCGAGAGGCTACACCGCATGGGATCCCACCTCGGACGCATTCATAAAGGACGGGGTTCTCTGTATTCCGACGGTTTTCTGTTCCTACACAGGCGAGGCTCTGGACAAAAAGACCCCTCTGCTCCGTTCAATGGAGGCGTTGAACACCCAGGCGCTTAGGGTTCTTCGCCTTTTCGGCATGAATGACGTCAAGCGTGTAAATGTGACTGTCGGTCCCGAGCAGGAATACTTTTTGATCGACCGCAAAATTGCCCTAAAGCGAAACGATATTACATATACGGGGCGCACCCTGTTCGGCTCAATGCCGCCCAAGGGTCAGGAGCTTGACGATCACTACTTCGGCGTAATAAAAACCCGTGTTTCGGAGTATATGCGCGATTTGGACAACGAGCTTTGGAAGCTCGGCGTACGTGCTAAAACCAAGCACAACGAGGTTGCCCCGGCACAGCACGAGCTGGCTCCGGTATATGCCTCGGGCAATATTGCCGCCGACCATAACCAGCTCACCATGGAAATAATGAAAAAGGTTGCGGAGCGGCACGGAATGAAGTGTCTTCTGCACGAAAAGCCCTTTGCCGGGGTAAACGGAAGCGGCAAGCACGATAACTGGTCAATCGGCACCGACACCGGCATAAACCTCTTAAAGCCCGGTAAAAATCCGCATGACAACAAGCTGTTCCTTATCTTTATGTGTGCGGTTATAAAGGCTGTTGACGACTATCAGGATTTGCTGCGTGTGTCGGTTGCAAGCGCAGGCAATGACCACCGTCTCGGCGGCTCCGAGGCTCCGCCGGCGATTATATCCATATTTGTGGGTGACGATTTGGACGAGGTCTTGCGTTCCATCGCCGACGGAAGCACCTACACCGCACAGGAGCGTGAAATTATGAAATCGGGCGTTGACGCCCTACCCGACTTTGTCAAGGATACCACCGACCGAAACAGGACTTCGCCCTTTGCCTTTACCGGCAACAAGTTTGAATTCCGCATGCCCGGCTCGAGTCTTTCCGTTTCGGGTCCGAATTTCATGCTTAATACCGCTGTTGCCGAATCACTGAAGCAGTTCGCCGATGCTCTGGAGGGGAAGGATAACTTTTCAGATGCCGTTGATGCGCTTCTTCGCGATACCTTGATCAAGCATCGCCGAATAATCTTCAACGGTGACAACTATTCCGAGGAATGGGTAAAAGAAGCGGAGCGGCGCGGACTCTTGAACCTTGCCTCCACACCGGACGCACTTCCGCACTTCATCTCCGAGAAAAATATTCGCCTGTTTGAATCCCACGGAATCCTGACCGCAGGCGAGGTGATGTCGAGATATGAAATTGCTCTTGAAAATTACTCAAAGGTTATAAACATCGAGGCATTAACCATGCTCGAGATGGCACGCCGTGACATTATGCCCTCTGTTTGCAAATACATAAAGCTGTTGAGCGACGAAGCCGTCGGCAAGAAACAGATTTGTGCTGCCGCAAGCTGCACCATGGAGGAAAGGCTTATAACGCTTCTTTCCGAAAAGGTCTCGGCTCTGTTTGAGGCGTGCGAGGCTCTTGACGAATACATCACCACAGCACGAACCCTCAGCGGCGGTCTTGAAACGGCACAGTTCTATCACGATACTGTTCTGGCTCAAATGAACAAGCTTCGAGAGATCGCCGATGAAACGGAAACCTACACAGCAAAGGAATATTGGCCGTTTCCGACCTACGGAGATCTGCTTTTCAGCATCCAGGAATAGCAAATTCCGCATCGGCAGAGCACAGCCTCTGCCGATTTCATTTATATATGCACAACTATTAGGGAGATGAACCTCAGCTATGTTTAAAAAACTACTTTCGGCAATCCTTGCCGCACTTATACTTCTCGGTATGACAGCCTATGCGGACGGCGGATTTTCCGACTGGGCGGCCGCAGACGCCGCCGCTGCAATTTCTGTCGGCTATGTTCCGGCCGAGCTTCAAAACGACGGCAGATCGGACATAACCCGAATCGAATTTTCACACATGGCGATCATGTTCATTGCCGCACTTCGGGGTACCACAGCCGATAAGACCGCAGAGCCATACAGCGGCAAGCCCTTTTCCGATACGGACGATAAGTACATAACCGCCGCATACCACATGGGCATACTAAACGGCAGAGGCGACGGCAGCTTTGACCCCTACGCACGGATTACCCGTCAGGAGGCGGCAAAGATTATCACCTGTGTCTACTCGACATACACAGGCTCACGCCTGTTTGACATTCCCTACGACCTAAGCTATGTCGATACCGCAGATATTGCACCGTGGGCAGAGAATTATGTTTCCCTCGTTACCGCACACAGGCTTATGGAGGGCAACAACAACGGCTTCTTTCTCCCTGCCCACTCCTATACCATAGAGCAGAGTATTGCGGTTTTTGAACGCCTGCGTCATGTAATCTACGCAGAGGAAAACGAACCTGCAAGCCTCGACGGCAAAAATCCGCAGATAACCGTTCCACTCCAAATCCGAAACGGCGAGCTGTACAACGGAAAGCACAACGTTATCCTAAACGGCGTTAATCTCGGTGGCTGGCTTTTATCCGAGCTTTGGATGAGTCCGATAGCGTATCCCGACGAAAGCTTTGCCTATTCCGATGCAATAGCAGTCCTGACTCGGCGGTTTGGGGCAGAGAAAGCCTCAGAGCTTATTGCGCTGTATGAGGACAGCTATATTCGAGAGAAGGATTTTGAGCTGATAGAAAAGCTTGGCTTCAACTGCATAAGGATACCCTTTTGGTACAGGAACTTTATGAACGAGGGCTATAATATGCTGACCGAGAGTAATGACGATAATCCCGGCTTTAAGCGTCTGGATTGGGCTATTGAACAGTGTACCAAGCATGGAATCTATGTAATTTTGGATATGCACGGCTGTCCCGGCGGCCAGAGCATGAGCCACAGCACCGGAATTTCCGGGAAGAATGAGCTTTATAATAACAGCCAAAATCTTACGGCAATGGAGAAGCTTTGGACAGAAATAGCAAAAAGATACAAGGACAATCCGACTGTTGCGGCGTACGATATAATGAACGAACCGCAAAATAACGGCGGATATTCCGGCGAGCGGGCATGGACGCCCGGAGGCCCCGATGCCGTATCCCTGACCAACGCCGTATACGACCGTATGATTCGTGCAATACGCCGAATCGACAGCACTCACATAATCACCGTTGAGGGAATATGGAGCATAGACGCCCTGCCCGACCCACGGGAGGTCGGCTGGGATAATGTAATGTATCAGCTTCACATCTATGACAGCAACGAGAAGGATATAGACGTCCGTCTTTCGGAGCTTTGCGACACTGTCCGCAAGAAATACAACACTGCCGCATTGGTGGGCGAATATAACAGCAGAGCCTGTGAGAGATATGCCGCCGGAAGGTATTACTCCCTCGGGATGAACCGCATAAAGTGGACCTATAAAACGGTAAACGCCGGCTATGACAGCTGGGGAATTTACAACAAGGATATGCCGCGAATTGACTTAAACACGGCAACGGAGCAGGAAATTCGGGATGTATTCGGCGAAAATCTTTACACCGAGAACGAGTTTTGGTTTAACCTCCGTGAATATAACATAATAAAATAATAAAAACTTCCAAAGTCAAAAGAGAATGAACCGCAAAACGATTCATTCTCTTTATTTTCTGTTATTCATCATATGGCATTGTCACCGCAGTATACTCATGGTGTACGGCGGGCAGAAACTTTTCCACAACCTCTGCCGTTTTCATTCTCAGGCTTGAGGTATTTATGCACGGATGGCAGCCTATATATTCGCCATCGAGCACATCTTGGTCTATATAAAGCTTTACAACACAGTCCTTATCATTCATAAGACCCAGTATGCTGACCGAGCCGGGAGTCAGATCCAAAAGACGCTCCATATCCTCCGGTGTTCCGAAGGACAATCGCGAGCTTCCGGCAAGCTTTGAAAATATCCTTGTGCGATAAGGCTTGTCCGCCGGCATCATCAGCAGGTAGAACCTTGTTTTCTGCCTGTTGCATAAAAACAGGTTCTTGCAAATGACCACTCCGAGCCTTTCATCTATCTCACGGCACGCCTCCATTTTCCCGGCAGGCGTATGGTCAATCCGACAATACTCAATCCCTAAGCTGTCAAGCATATCATAAACCCTGATTTCCTTGTCGAGCCGTCCGCTCAAATCCGTCGGCCTGCCGTTATATAAATTTGTCACCATATAATCATCATCTCTTATCCGCCAAGGTATGCCTTTTTAATTTCATCACTCTTTGCAAGCTCCGCACCTGTACCTGACAGCTTTATTCTGCCCGATTCAAGCACATACGCTCTGTCCGCAATCTCAAGTGCCATCTCCGCATTCTGCTCAACCAAAAGAATGGTTGTCCCCGCATCATGAAGCTCTTTTATTATATCAAATATCTGCTGAACCAAAATAGGCGCAAGTCCCATTGACGGTTCGTCAAGCATCATAAGCTCCGGCTTGCTCATAAGCGCACGCCCCATGGCAAGCATCTGCTGCTCGCCGCCGGACAGAGTTCCCGCAATCTGATTTTTTCTGTGCTTAAGCCTCGGGAACCTTTCATAAACGTCCGCAAGGCCTTCCTTTGTATAGGAGGCTTTGGTATATGCGCCCATCTCAAGATTCTCCTGCACCGTCATCTGCAAAAACACATGACGTCCCTCGGGCACATGGGCAATCCCCATTGATACAAGCTTGTGCGCCTCGGTATGGGAAATATCCTTGTCCATAAACTCAATGCTTCCCGTTGTCGATCGCAAAAGCCCCGAAATCGTTCGCAGTGTGGTAGTCTTTCCTGCGCCGTTTGCGCCGATCAACGCCACTATCTCGCCCTTCTTGACATTTATCGAAACATCTCTGAGGGTGTGAATCTGTCCGTAATATACGTTAATATTATTTACGTTTAACATATTACTCATCGCGGTTTGCCTCCTTCTTTTTGCCGAGGTACGCCTCGATAACCTTAGGATTTGACTTTATCTCCTCAGGCGAACCCTTAGCGATAACACGTCCGTGATCCAAAACACAGATTCCCTCACAGATATTCATGACAAGATTCATATCATGCTCGATAAGCATTACCGCAATACTGAAATTATCCCTTATTCTTCGAATATTCTCCATCAGCTCCGACGTTTCCGAGGGATTCATTCCCGCAGCAGGCTCGTCAAGCAGAATTATTCCGGGATGCGTCGCCAAGGCTCTCGCAATCTCCAATCTTCTCTGTGCGCCATAAGGCAGCGACCCTGCCTCCTTATTTGCCATATCCTCCATCTTGAAGAATGCCAACAGCTCCATAGCCTCGTCCCTTGCCTTTTTTTCCGATGAGCTGTAGCCGAAAAGACGTGTTATAGATGAAACAAGCGGCTGATTTATGGAGTTATGAAGTCCAACCTTTACATTATCCAAAACCGACATTTTTCCGAAAAGTCTGATATTCTGAAAGGTTCTTGCAATTCCCATTCTGTTTACCTGATCGGTTGTTTTCCTTGCGGTTGACTTTCCGTCAAGCATAATCGTACCCCGAGTGGGTGCGTATACGTTTGTCAACAAATTGAACACCGTGGTCTTTCCGGCACCGTTGGGGCCGATAAGACCGGCAATCTCCGTCCTGCCCACAGCAATGGACAATTCATCAACAGCGGTCAGTCCGCCGAAATCGATTCCTAAGTGGTGTGTCTCGAGTATGGGTGTTTTATCCACGTCCCTCTCCGGAACAATCGACTTGCTCGGCAGCGGAACCATTCTGTCTTTATTTTCAGCCATTTGACACATCCCCCTTTCCTCCGCTTTCGGCATTTAGCCCTTTATGCGTTTTAAGCTTCGCACTTACACGAGCTCTTAAATCCTTAAGCCTTGCATTGTTGGTCGCAAGCATAACGGCAATAAGAACAACCGCATAAATCAGCATACGGAAATCCGAGAACTGGCGAAGCATTTCCGGCAGAATATATAAGAGCGTAGTCGCAATTATCGTACCGGGAATATTCCCCATACCGCCAAGCACAACAAAAACCAATATCAATATTGATGTGTTGAAGTCAAACTTCTTCGCCGCAATGGTTGAAAAGTTCATCGCATAGAGTGCACCCGCCATACCGGCAATAACCGCCGATACTATAAACGCCGTCAGCTTGTACTTGGTAATATTTATTCCCACCGACTCTGCCGCAATTCTGTTGTCACGAATGGCAGTTACCGCACGGCCCGTCTTGCTGTTCACAAGGTTTAATACGACAAACAGGGCAAATACCACAAGCAATACACCGGCTAAGAACGTTGATATCTTCTCTATGCCAACCGCACCCTGCGGTCCGTTCAGTATCATCTTCCCTCCGGCGAGGTTTAAGTCATTTGCACTTTTCATACTGAAATGCAGTCCTGCGTCATCTATGCCGATGTAAAGGCAGTTGATTATATTCTTTATAATTTCGCCGAAGGCAAGGGTAACTATTGCAAGGTAGTCGCCGCGCAGACGAATAACCGGTATGCCTATGACAAGTCCGAGTATTCCCGCCAGGATTCCGCCGACAATTATGGCAATCAAAAGCTTTACCGGTGCCGGCATACCGTCATTCAGACAGGCAATGGTAATAACACCGCTAAAGGCACCCACGCTCATGAATCCGGCATGACCGAGACTCAGCTCACCCAGGAATCCGACTGCGAGGTTTAAGGAAATCGCCATAACAATATACGCACAAATAGGTATCAGAAGCCCGCTGACCTTATTGCTGATAAGCCCTGCTTGGAGCATCGGATATAATACGGCGAATGCGACAATAACCATGCCGTAGCACTTAATATTTGTAGCAGCATACTTGCTTAAATTCTTTAACTTATTCATATCCGCCACCTCACACCTTTTCCATAATCTTCTTGCCCAGAATACCGGTAGGCTTAACCAAAAGCACAATAATCAGTACCGCAAAAACTATCGCATCCGAAAGTGCAGTGGATATATACGACTTACTGAAAATCTCGATTATTCCGAGCAGTATTCCGCCAACCATAGCACCGGGAATCGAACCGATACCTCCGAATACCGCCGCCGTAAATGCCTTAATACCGGGCATCGCACCGGTCGTCGGCTGAAGTGTGGGATATGCCGAGCAGAGCAGAACACCTGCGATTGCCGCAAGGGCGCTTCCTATTGCGAACGTAACCGAGATAGTCACGTTTACGTTTATGCCCATAAGCTCCGCCGCATCCTTATCCTCGGATACCGCACGCATACCCTTTCCGATTTTACTCTTTTTGGTAAACACCGTGAGTCCGATCATAATCACGATACAAGCTATTACCGTGACTATCGACTCTGCGGTGATGATAAGTCCGCCGTTAAACAGTGCAATGGAGCTGAACGAAATCACCGATGCAAAGGATTTCGGGTTACTTCCCCAAATAAGCAATGCCACATTCTGAAGGAGGTAGCTGACGCCTATAGCCGTAATCAGCACGGCAAGCGAACCGGCTTTTCTCAGCGGCTTATACGCAAACCGCTCGATACCCATGCCGAGGATTGTACATACAACCATAGCTGCCAGAATGGATACTATCGGCGGTAATCCCAAATATGCGGTAACGCAGTAAGATATGTACGCACCTACCATAATGACATCACCGTGGGCAAAGTTCAGCATCTTTGCGATACCGTAAACCATTGTGTATCCCAGCGCAATTATTGCATAAACGCTGCCAAGGCTTATCCCGTTTATCAAGTTAGAAATAAAAGTCATACTCACACCCCTGTTTCACAGTTTTTATTTGCGCCTTAAAACAAATAAATGCGTTTTCTGTCGAGAAAGCTGCGGAAAACGCATTTATGTGTCTTATTCTCTTTTTGCACCGCCGCACAACGATGTATGCGGCGGTGCATTTTTGCGGCTGTCGAGGCTCGGTATAATTCGCCCCGCACAGACCGCAATTTGCGAATTACATACCTACATAAACGCCGTTCTGGATAACCATACCCTTCGGGTCCTTAGATACCTCACCGTTCTTCGACCATGTCATGCCGAGACCGGTAATACCGTCAATCTTAAAGTCGGGGCTTGTAAATGTGTCCGCAAGCTTTGTGCCGATTTCTTCAACCGACATATCAGCCGTGATGCCGGCCTTCTTGCAAGCCTCATAAATCGCCATTACAACGTCATATCCGTCAGCCGCAAACTGGTTCGGAGTCTCACCGCACTTTTCGTTGTACTTCTTAACGAAGCTCTGAGTCTTCTCGTCCTTTGCATCTGCAGTAAACGGTGTAAGAAGCATTACGCCCTCTGCCAGAGAAGTGTCAAAGCCCTCGAGGGTCAAAAGACCGTCCAGACCGTCAACGCCGAAGAACTTCGGTGCATACTGCATCTTAGCTGCCTGTGAAAGAATGAGTGACGCAGGAGTATAGTAGATAGGCATAAATACCAGGTCAGCCTCCGACGCCTTAATCTCGTTAAGCTGTGACGTGAAATCGTTTGCCGAGTCATCCGTAAAGGTCTTTACGCATACGATATTAAGACCCTCAGTCTCCGCCTCGGACTGGAACTTCTGATAAATACCCGTTGAATATGCGTCAGAGTTGTTGTATATTACAGCAATCTTCTGACCCAGATTCTGATCCTTTATATACTTTGCGGAAGCAACACCCTGGTTGGGGTCGGTGAAGCACATCTGGAACATTTTGCTCTTGCCTTCAATAACATCCGTAGAGGATGCGGAAGGAGTCAGGGCAAACATGCCATCACTCTCGGTTTCGGCCGAAACCGCAATACACGGCTGAGTCGTAACTGTACCCATTGATACCTGCATACCCCAGTCCTTAAGGTTGTTGTACGCATTGACCGACTTTTCTGCATCATTCTCATCGTCTTCGAACTTGAGCTCAAGCTTCAGATCGCCCTTTGCGTTGACCTCTTCAACTGCAATCTCCGCACCGTTTTTAACAGCCTGTCCGTAGATTGCCGCAGCACCCGTCAAGGGACCGATACCGCCAATCTTAATAGCAGCCGAACCGCTTCCCTCGCTTGAAGAACCGTTGCTGCTGCCGCCAGCACCGCAGCCTGCAAAGCAGGTCGCTGTAAGTACGGCAGACAGAGCAAGGCTTGCAATTTTGGTTAACTTTTTCATACATACTACCTCTTTCTGTTTTTTATTATTTTTATTTTAAGCCTTACGGCAAAAAATACACATAAAATACCTAATTCGTCTTTATAAAAATTTCTTTAAATTTTACCACACTTTTTGCGCCGTGTCAAGATTTATGCCGATAAATATTAAAAAATATGAACAAAAATCAAGGTAAAATCAATTCTAAGCTTCACCGCACCCGGTATGCGAAGCACTTTTCGGCAATATTAGTCCCGTTCATTTTTACCGGCAAGGTCATAGCCTATTTTCCAGACATCCCCCGCGCCCATGGTGATCAGCATATCTCCCTCGCCTACGTTATCGGCAATATACCTCTCCGCCGCATTCATATCATTCATATATACCGCCCCGGGAATCTTGATCGCCAGGTCGCAGGAGTGTATGGTTCCGTCATATTTTTCCCTTGCGGGATAAACATCGCATATCATAACCCTGTCCGCAATCGCAAGAGCCTTGGCAAAATCGTCAAGCAGAGCCTTTGTACGGCTGTAGGTATGCGGCTGAAACACAACCCATACCTGCTTTCTTCCCATTGCCTTGGCACAGCTTATGGTCGCACATATCTCGGTGGGATGATGTGCGTAATCATCGATAATCTCACATCCGCCGATTTCGCCTATATGCTCAAATCTGCGCTTTGTTCCGCCGAACTGTGCAAGACCCTCACCGACATACCTCATGTCTATTTTAAGGAAGTCTGCCGCAGCGGTAACCGCCAGAGCATTTAGGACATTGTGTCTTCCCGGAACATTCAGTTTAACTTTCAAAAGCTTTTTTTCGCCGCAAAATACTTCAAACGACGCACAGCCTCTGTCGTCAAATTCAATATTTTTCGCCAAATAATCTGCATTTTTATCATTTATTCCGTATTTCAACACTTTTTTATCGACATTTTGCACAACCTCGCAGGCGTTTTTATCGTCAGAACATACAATTATACATCCAAATTGTGATGTAAGTCTTGCAAATTTTCTAAAAGATGATATAATATGAGTAAGACCGCTGAAATAATCCAGATGATCCTCCTCAACATTTGTTATAATTGACAAATACGGCTTGAAATGCAAAAAGCTTTCTACATATTCGCAGGCTTCAAAGGGAAGAAAATCTCTGCCGCCGATGCGAATATTTCCGCCGATTTGAGGGAGCTCACCGCCGACCATAATTGTGGGGTCAGTATCTGCCGCAAGCAGAACAAGCGCAAGCATGGAGGTTGTGGTTGTTTTTCCGTGTGTGCCGGCAACCGCTATAGGCCGCTCGTAAAGCTCCATAATCGCACCTAACAGCTCCGCTCTTTCCACGCACGGGATACCCGCCCTGCGTGCGGCAAGCATTTCGGGATTATCATCGGAAATTGCTGCGGTATAGCATACCAAATCGGGCGAACATATATTCTCGGCTCTTTGACCTATTGTTATTTTCACACCCTTTGCTTCAAGCTCATCGGTCATTTCCGATTTTCTCATATCTGATCCGGAAACCGTATAGCCGAGGTGTACAAGCATACTTGCGAGTGCGCTCATGCTTATTCCGCCTATCCCTATCATATGGACGGAGGCGCCTTTCGGCAGCTCGGAAATTGAAAATTCACTCATTATTTAAGCCTTCTTTCATTAATATACAGGTTAACATATTTACACATTACAGCTCCGTCCGGATCTGTATGCTGCAAATATACTTTGTATTGTAGCATAATTATTGAAATTTTTCAACATAAAATTATCAATAAATTATCGACAAATTATCAATAAGCGATGTATATATCGCTTTATTATTACATTGAAAAAATAAAATTTTAAAATATAAGGCTCTAAAGAGCCGTGCCGCAACAGCGGCAAGGGGGAAAATGTAATGGAAATAACTGACATCAGAGTACGCAAAATTAATTCAGACGGACGGATGAAAGCCGTTGTATCGGTCACCTTTGACGATGCCTTTGTGGTTCATGACATCAAGGTCATCGAGGGGCAGGACAAGCTGTTTATCGCTATGCCGAGCCGCAAAACTCCGGAGGGAGAATTCAAGGATATTGCACATCCTATCAATGCCGAAACCAGAGAGCTTCTTCACAGCAGTATTCTGGCTAAGTACGAAGAGGTTGCAAACGCTCCGGAGGCAGTAGCCGAATTCTGATCTTTCATTTGATTCTACGATTTACTTTCTCACAGTCATTGATCGCAGAACCGTTGAATTTGGATTTTATTCTTTTATTTAATTATTATGCAAAAAGGCACAGCAAATAAGATCTTTCTCTTATATCGGCTGTGCCTTTAATCTATGGCGGAGACTCGCTGCCGTTCCGATACTGCGCATACCGCCTATCAGAGACGACAAGCCGAAATATACCTAAATTCATTGTTTTTGGCAGGTTCGTTTTTATACACTCACCCTAACGCACAGATATACTCGGCACGACTTTATTTTGCGGCCGCCGCCATCATTGTGTTTTTCTTATTTATGGTCTTTCTTATTATATCAATTACATTGACGTTTCCCATGCTTCCGGCAATGGTCATGCGTGTAATATTTTCCACACCCTCTGACGGAACGTTTACCATATAATCCTCCTCGGAGGTCTTATCATCCACCAAAAGCTGCATCTTATACCCCGAATCCCGAGCCACCTGCTTGATATCCGGTGTGTAGTCACCGAAGGGATACGCAATCATATCGCAGGCGTGGCCTAAGTTTTTTTCAATATCATACTTGGACTTTCTAAGCTGTCTTATCTGCTCACCGCGGCTCTGCTCTGACATTTTAACGTGTCCCGCAGTGTGTGACTGAATTTCGATAAGTCCGCTTGCCTCCATCTCACGTGCCTGCTCCCATGTAAAATGGGAGTGGTTTACCTTTCCGGCTCCTCCGATTTCACCAACCGTATCGGTAACAACAAAAATCGTTGCCGGAATTTCAAGCTCCTTCAATATCGGATAGGCAATCTCATAATTGCTTAAATATCCGTCGTCAAAGGTCACAATTATAGGATTATCGGGAATATTCACGCTGCCATCGTCACACATCACATAGTTATAATAATCTCTGAGGCTTATTGGGTTAAAGTGCACCCTTATTGCCGTCATATGAAGTCTGAAGTCCTCCGGCGTGATCAGCGATATTGACTCCTCACGACTGAATTCCTCGTTTGTGATATGATGATACAGGAGTATGGGAACCCTCTTCTGAGCCTTTTCCGCCCGCCATTTTTCAAGCTCCTCTGCCGCCTTTGCTGCCTCCTCCGCCCGGGGGTCATCGGCAATGCCGTCCACCCTCTTAATCCATTCAGGCGCATCGCTTGCCGCCGCATACGCCGTAGCCGCAGCCCCGCTGAGCATAAAGACCAGCAGCAGGCATATTACGCCTCTAATAAGTCCTCTTCTCATAATCACCGAACACCTTCTCTGCATTGTCAGTAAACTCCTTGTTATTTTTTGTTCTGAGAAGCCAGTTTATAACATTCTCGGTCACATCCGTCACCGACCTGTCCGCAAACGCTCTGCGAAGTCTCCACATTGTCTCAATCTCCGGCTGTGTCAGCAAAAGCTCCTCTTTTCTCGTGCCTGACTTGGCTATATCTATGGCAGGGAAAATTCTCTTTTCCTGAAGCCTGCGGTCGAGATGAACCTCCATGTTGCCCGTACCCTTAAATTCCTCGAATATTACATCATCCATACGGCTCCCCGTCTCTATCAATGCTGTCGCAAGAATGGTAAGGCTTCCGCCCTCCTCGATATTCCTCGCAGCACCGAAAAAACGCTTGGGACGATAGAGTGCGCCCGGGTCAAGACCTCCCGACAGGGTTCTGCCCGTAGGCGAAATAACCAAATTATACGCTCTCGCCAGTCTGGTAATGCTATCCAAAAGGATTACGACATCCTTCTTATGCTCCACTAAGCGTTTTGCACGTTCAAGCACAATCTCCGCCACCTTTGCGTGATTCTGCGGCTCCTCGTCAAAGGTTGAATATATTACATCGCCCTTGATGCTCCGCTGCATATCGGTGACCTCCTCCGGCCGCTCGTCTATAAGCAGAACGATAAGAGAAATATCGGGATTGTTCGTTGTTATGCTGTTTGCGATGCTCTTTAAAAGCGTTGTCTTTCCCGCCTTGGGCGGAGCAACAATGATTCCTCTCTGCCCCTTGCCAATCGGAGCAACCAAATCAATAAGGCGCATTGCGTAATCTATGCCGCCCGTCTCAAGGCGTATTCTCTCGTTGGGGTATATGGGCGTAAGCTCGTCAAATGCCTTGCGCCTTATAGCAACGTCTATGGCGTCACCGTTCACCTTCTGAACATACAAAAGTGCTTCAAACTTCTCTCCCTCGTGCTGCATACGAGTGTTGCCCACGATGAAATCCCCTGTTTTTAAATTAAACCGTCTGATTAAATTCTGCGAAACGTAAACATCATTTTCACCCGACTGATAGTTATTGCTGCGCAAAAAGCCGTAGCCGTCCGCAAGAACCTCTAAAACGCCGCTCATGAGATTGGTTTTTCTCACCGGGTCACTGTACTCTGTTGTTTGCGTCGGAGCAGCACCGCTGTCAAGTCTTTTTTCTGCGGCGACCGTGCGCATTCTCTGCTGCGCTCTGCCGCGCCGATTCTGCGCATCACTGCGACTCTCGGCGGTCTCACTTTCCGCTTCCGCAGCAGGCTGCGGCTGATTTTCCGCAGCTGTGCCGCCACTCGCTTTCGGCTTGGGTTTTTCCTCTGCACTGCCGAGGCGCTCGGCAATCTTTTCTATAAGCTCCTGCTTTTTCAGCTTAGAGATACCGGCGATTTTAAGCTTTTTCGCTTCCTCCCGAAGTTCCGGAAGCTTCAGCTTCCCGAGCTGTTGATTATCCATACAATTCTCTCCTTATCTATTATCTCTTTCCCCGTTGTCTTTATGTAAAATTAAAAATTTATTTCAAAAAATTTTTGCAGTATTCCGGCATCTTTTATATATCCGCAAATCAACGAATCTGACACAGCCGTATCAAGCCTGCTTCCGCCGCCTTCCACCGCAATAACCGTAATAAAAGTCAAAACAATAAAAATGAGTATTCCCCATTTAATAACCGCCAAAGCAAGCCCAAGCAGGCTGTCCGCAGCACCGATCACCGGGAGCTTTGACACTGCAATCATCATTCGCGACGCAATTCCGACAATCAGCCTAACGGCAAAAAATACCGCCGCAAAAGCCAAAATACCTATCAGCACACGAACCATTATATCCGCTGCCTCGCCTCGAACAATGTCCGGCAGAACCATCTCCCCCGAAAGCGCTGTTTCTATTCGTCCCCGGAGGCTCTGCGGCAGGGCAGTTCCCATAAGTATCTCGGATATTACCGGCCTCAGCAGGTACGCCGCAGCAATCGCCGCAGCAAACGACAAAAAGCTTATCAGTGACCTTGCAAAGCCGCGGCGCTTTCCGCAGACCGCCGCAAAAATCAGAACCGCCACAACGGCAATATCAATATAACCTATGCCTATATTAAAAATATTCAGCTTCATAGAATATATTCCTTTCATTAATTAACGCGGAGCGTTTCCGCCTGTGACGAACCTATCGCAATAATCCTCTTTCCGCCGTCGAAGCAGCATATACTCTTTATGTCATGCTCAACATTCACTGCCGCCTTCTGCTTTCCGCGAAGGTTTACGCGGACAATACCCTTTTGCTCCACAACAATGACAAAACCGTCCCGTGCCGCAACGGCTCTTATTTCGCTTCCCGCCATATAGGAGCCGAGGAACTTTCCCGAATACGAATACATCTCAAGCACATGGTTTCCTCTGTTATCCATGGTCACCACAGCAATACATTCATCGCTGTCCAGGCTGTAGAGAGAAGCCCTCTTTCCCGCAAGCGAAATATCAAACAGTTGATTTCCTTTGCGGTCATAGGCGGAAATACAGCTGTCCGTGACCACCGTAAGCTTGTTTGAGTCCACAAATTTAATCTCTGCCGCAAGCTCGCCGCTGCGGTCAGCTGTGGCTATTACCTCGCCTCGCCTTGTGTCTATGATCTGTATCTTTGTATCCGCAGCGCCGTTTGAGGTCAAAAGCTGCGCCACAGCTAAATATCTTCCGTTATCGGTTATGGCTATATCAGAGATGTAGCCGCTTCCGCTGTTCCAGGAATAAAGCTCGCTGCCTCTGTTATTATATACCGTCACACGTCCCTTGTATCCGTCGGTGTCGGCCGCAACTGCGGCATAGCCGTCCGAAGTTATCTTTGCGGAAATTATATCTCTGTCTATATTGTACCTGCATATCTGCTTTCCGTTTTTATAGCCTGCCGCAAAGTGGTTGCCCGACAAATCCGCCAAAAGCATATAATCCCCCTCCGCTTCAACCAAGGGCTGAGACAGTGCCTCAGAGATTATCTCCGTTACCTCGCCGCGGCTGTCGATAAGCTTAACACCCCTGTTGTTGTACATTGCCGCCATATCCCCCGCCGGAACAGCACTGTACATACTTCCGCTTTCAAACTCAACATTGACATTTCGCATATCCGTTCCGAAGGATAACACAAAGCCGATTACCCACACAACGACAAGCACCGCAAGCAATGCCAAAAGCAGCCGAAACGGCCGCAATACGAAGCTTTTTCCGCCTATTTTCACTGTCGCTCTCTTCCCTGCGGCACCTTTAATATAATCGGCAAGCCTTCCGATGCCCGCCGTATTTGATTGATTGTGTCTTCCATGCTTCATGCCGATTCTCCTTTCAACAGGCTTATTTCATATTCAATAATATACCTTTTTCAAAAACAGTCCCTGCGGCGGCGCAGTAAGTCCGCTCATGGTTCTGTTTCCTTTTTCTATTATAACGGGTATCTCATCGGCGGAAATTCTGCCGAAGCCAACCTCCGCAAGAGTCCCCGTAATTATCCTCACCATATTGTACAAAAACGCATTTGCCTCAACCGTAACGGTTATCAGGCTTTGATTTTCCTTATCCTCTGTCACCTCGCAGCGTGTAATGTGCCGAACGGTGGTTTTCTGACTTCCGCCTGCCGCCATAAACGCCGAAAAGTCATGCTCGCCGATAAAATGCACCGCCGCCGCCTTCATCGCCGCTCGATCCATATTATAAGGAATATGCCAGCTATAGCCCGACAAAAACGGATTTTTCATTCTGTTATTCCAAATTTTGTAGATATACTGCTTTCCCCTTGACGCAAACCGCGCATTGAAGTCGTCCGCCGCCTCCCAAGCCTCAACAGCCGTAATATCGTCACTTAAGTAATAATTCAGGGCATAAGGAAGTCTTTCCGCCGGAATATTCGTATCCGACCTGAAATTCAACACATAATCAAGCGCATGAACGCCTGCATCTGTACGGCTGCAGCCCGTAACCTTTATTTCCTCTCCGAGCAGTCCGCTTAAGGCATCCTCAACGGTCTGCTGTACCGTTACCGCATTGTTCTGATACTGCCAGCCGTGATAGTTTGTGCCGTCATACATCAGGCGCATTGCAATATTTTTCATGCTCTCGCTCCGTTTACTCAAATTTCTCAGTCAAAGTATATGTTAATCAAAATCACTGCTACAAACATAACTATAACGCTCAGCCCGGCAAAGGCGTCACGCCGCTCCATCTTCAACCGGTGCAGGCTTGTCCTCTCGCTTGTCACGCCGTAGCAACGGCATTCCATTGCCGTTGCAAGCTCGTCCGCACGGCGAAACGCACTGATAAACAGCGGCACCAATATAGGTATCATTGCCTTTGCACGGTGTACAAGGCTTCCGCTTTCAAAGTCCGCACCTCTTGCCGCCTGAGCCTTCATTATCTTATCCGTCTCCTCCATGAGTGTTGGGATAAAGCGCAGAGCAATGGACATCATCATCGCAAGCTCGTGCGCCGGAAAGCCTATCTTCGCCAAGGGCCCGAGAAGCCTCTCCAAGCCGTCCGTCAGGGCAATGGGCGAAGTGGTCAATGTCAGCAGTGACGTTCCCACAATCAGAAAAACAAGGCGCAGAACCATAAACGCCGCAAAGCGCACACCCTCACGGGTAATCTTTAATATTCCCCACTGCCAAATTACCTCACCGCTTGTCAAAAACAGATTAAAAAGTCCCGTTATTACAATAAATATCATTATTGTTTTTAGGCCCTTTATCACGAACATGGGCGGAATTTTCGACATCGCAACACAGGTTACGATAAACGCCGCAAGTACAAGATAGCCCCAAAAGCTTTTTATGCAAAACGTGATAACGACATACGCCAGCATGACAAGAATCTTTGTCCTGGGGTCAAGCCGATGTATGACAGTTTCACCCGGGAAATACTGTCCCAGTGTAATATCCTTCATCATGCTGCTCCACCCCCGTTCAGTATGCGGCTTATTTGATATTTCGCCTCTTCTATCGTGTAAATTCCCTTTTCAAGCGGCATTCCCGCCTCGCGGAGCCTGTCGCATATTTGAGTTATCTGCGGCACATTAAGACCTATTTCCGAAAGACGCTTTCCCTGCTCAAAGATTTTGCCGGGGACGTCAAACATCTCAACCCTGCCGCCGTTCATAACCAAAATCCTATCGGCAAGCCTTGCCACATCCTCCATACTGTGGGATACGAGAATAACAGTCAGCTCCATTCTCTCGTGCATATCCTTTATCTTATATAAAATCTCATCTCTGCCCAAGGGGTCAAGCCCCGCCGTCGGCTCGTCTAATATCAGAACCTTCGGCTCCATGGCAAGAACTCCGGCTATGGCAACGCGGCGCTTCTGCCCTCCGGACAGGTCAAAGGGCGATTTTTCCAAAAGCTCGGGGGCAATACCCACCGTATTCGCCGCATATCGAACGCGGCTGTCTACCTCCTTCTCGGACAGTCCCATATTCCGAGGGCCGAAGGCAATGTCCTTAAATACAGTTTCCTCAAACAGCTGATGCTCGGGATACTGCATCACAAGACCCACATCAAACCTCACATCACGCATTTTTGTCTTTTTGTCCGTCAGGTCATAGCCGGCAACGCAAACACTGCCCTCAGTGGGTTTAATCAAACCGTTTAAAAGCTGAATCAGCGTTGACTTTCCCGAACCCGTATGTCCGATAAGCCCGATAAACTCACCCTTGACAATCTCTATATTCACATCCTTGAGCGCAGTCTTTTCGAATGGCCCGCCTTGCATATATACATAACTCACATCTTTTAGCTTAATCATTACGTCTCACCTTACACTCCATAACCGCAGAATTTCCTCTGCGCATTTATCCACACTCAAAACCTCGGTATTTATATTGAATCCGTCCCGATTCAGTTCATATGCAAGTTCCGTTGCCTGCGGCGTATCGAGTCCCAAAGAGCGGAGCTTTTCCACCTGCGGAAAAATCTCCGAGGGTGTTCCCTCCATGGCGATTTCACCATCGTTCATAACGATAATCCTGTCCGCCTGCGCCGCCTCGTCCATGTAATGGGTAATCAGTACAACGGTGATTCCCCTCTCACGATTCAGATGCCGAACCGTGTCGATTATCTCCTGTCTTCCGCCGGGGTCAAGCATCGCTGTCGGCTCGTCCAAAATAATTACCTCCGGCTCCATGGCAAGAACGCCGGCAATTGCCACCCTCTGCTTCTGTCCGCCCGACAGCATATGCGGAGCATGCTTTGCGAACGCCGACATATTGACCGCGGCAAGAGCACTGTCCACACGGCGGCGTATTTCCTCCCTCGGGACACCGAGATTCTCTGGTGCAAACGCCACATCGTCCTCCACAATATTTGCAACCATCTGATTATCGGGGTTCTGAAAAACCATTCCTGCCGTCTTTCGTATATCGAACAGCTTACCCTCATCCGAGGTATCAAGTCCGTTCACATACATTTTCCCCGAGTTCGGGGTCAGAACGGCGTTTATATGCTTGGCAAGGGTGGATTTTCCCGAACCGTTATGGCCCAGAATCGCAAGAAATTCGCCCCTCTTAACCTCTGCCGAGACATTTTTCAGGACCTTCGTCACCTCGCCGCTCTCTTCATTTTTGTATTCAAAGCACAAATTCTCCGCCTTGATTATTGTATCCAATTTACATTCACCTCCGATTCGGCACTACGCTCCACTGCGCTGCCAGCGTGCCGAATAGCCGCACGGCAGTACAAGTCCCCGTGTCATAACGGGAAGTCCGACCTCGTCGGATCGGATTTCGCCGCCGAACCTTTTTTGCACGGTAAGCTTTAGTATATTATCCATAACGCTGCCCGAAAGTCCCGTCGTATAGGAATTGACCAAGAAGAACAGTGCCTGATCCGACAGCAGCTCCGTGCATAGCTCTATCAAATCGAATATCTCGTTTTCTATCTTCCATACCTCGCCGCCGGGACCTCTCCCGTATGACGGCGGATCCATTATTATTCCGTCATATTTATGTCCTCGGCGTATCTCACGCTGTGCAAACTTTTTCACATCGTCCACGATATATCTTATCGGTCTGTCGGACAGTCCCGACAGGGCAGCATTCTCCTTTGCCCATGCCACCATTCCGCGTGCCGCATCAACATGGCACACCCGTGCCCCGGCAGCCGCCGCCGCAACGGTTGCACCGCCGGTATAAGCAAAGAGGTTCAGCACACTGACCTCCTCTCGCTTCGCCGAAATAAGCTCCGAAAACCAATCCCAGTTCGCCGCCTGCTCGGGGAAGAGCCCGGTATGCTTAAAGCCCATAGGCTTTATTCCGAAGGTCAGATTTTTGTATGACACCGTCCACATATCCGGAAGCTGCCGATAGCACTGCCAGCTTCCGCCGCCGCTTTTGCTTCTGTTATACCTTGCGTCGGCGCGCCTCCACTGCGGTATATCCTTACTTGTTTTCCAGACAATCTGCGGATCCGGGCGAACAAGAATTTTATCGCCCCAACGCTCCAGCTTCTCGCCCTCGGAGCAGTCTAAAATTTCATAATCATTCCAGTCTTTCGCCAAAAACAACGAATTTCACCGTCCAATCTGCAATTCTGTGTATGAATATCCCTTTGCTCTGAATACAGGCTATTCGATATTCTTTATATCATACACAATACCGCCGCAGTCGGCATATTTTGTCGTAAAGTTCACCGAACCGCCCGTACCTAAAAACTTATTCGCCGCAGTGAAAAATCCGCTGTCGCCCGATTTACCCTTAAACTGAACCGTAACATAGACATTATATCTGTCCGGCGGAGTGACCGACTTAAACGAACCGTCCTGCATATTCACCTTATAATTGCCCTCCTCGACCTTAACCTCCGTAATATCGCCTATATACTCCTTTGAGGTCTTGTCATACAGACCGCCACCCTTTTTTAAGGCATCAACCGTATAAGTTCGAAGATTATTGACCTTGAACGTACATTCAATCTTTTCGCCCGAGCTTACAACCACATTCGAGCTGCCGGAAAACCTGATATAAATTCCCGCGGCAAGCAGCACCGCGATAAGTATCACCGCAATATCAACAATGCTTATTTTTCCGAATAGCTTTCCCTCTTTATTAATTATCATTATCCGATTTCCTCCTCTGCATCATTCGCCTGTTTCAAGCCCGATGGTATACCCGTGACCTGCCCAGCCCTTTGCTGAAAGAACTGCGCTCTGACCGACGCGCATGGTTACGTTGTCAACCTTAATCTCTCTGTCCGTTTCGGTTCCCTCCGCAGTCATCGTCACCTTTATATCTACCTGTCCCGGCACCTCCGAATTTAAAACTCTGCCCGTTTCAATGTCGTAGCCTATCGTCTTCGCCGGTGACACTTCCACATCGGAAACCGTCATTTTTGCCTTGTCCTTCTCACCGATTGATACTGTGTCACCGACTTTTATCGCATCGGCAACCTTCTGCTCCTGCCCGGTCAGCTCAACCGTCATAGTAACGACTGTATTTTCCGCACCGCCGCCTGCTGTACCGCCTCGCCGTCCTATCAGCATATACATTGCTGCCGCCGCAACTGCTAAAATTACAATACAGATAAACACGTCCATCCCGTTAAATCTGACCTTTTTGTTTTCCGTCTTATTTTCCATATTAATCGTTCCTCCCCGTTTTATCCCCGGCAAGCTCGGCGTAGACCTTTTCTATCGCCCTTGTATTGACCTCAGAGGTAAATCTTTCATTGTATATTTTTTTGCATTTTTCGCTCATTTCGTTATAAAGCGTTTCATCACCAAACAAAAGCTCAAGCCTGTCCGCAAGCCCTTCCGCATCGTGCGTGGGAATCAAAAAACCGTTCTCACCGTCCGATATTACCCCGGGATTTCCGCCAAAGTCGGTGACAACTGCCGGCTTTCCGAGGCTCATTCCCTCAAGCAGCGCAAGGCTCGTCGCCTCCGTTCCGAAGGAGCAGTTAACCTGCACGTCCATGATATTCATAAGCGGTTCTACATCCTCAACAAAGCCGAGCATGGCCACATATTCTTCAAGTCCCTCAGCCGCAATCCGGGATTTAAGCTCCGCCTCGGTATCGCCCGTCCCGGCAATAAGGAATTTAAACTTATGCCCTCTGTCCCGCAGAAGCTTCGCCGCCTCGATAAAATACCTGTGACCCTTGACAACGTTTAACCTCGCCGCCATGACGGCAATTTTCTCGTCTGCCGCAGCGTATTTTTTCCGTGTTTCGGCAAGGTGCTGAGCGTCATAGGGCTTCAGTGCATCAACACCGTTTAAAATCACATCTATTTTATCGGCACAAACCCCGGTGGCGGTCAGATTATCCTTTGCCGCCTCGGCAACCGCAATAATTCTGTCCGCAGTATGGTTATTCACAAATCCGTTTATCATTTTTCCAATGCCCTTGGATATTGACGCAGGCGGCGGAAAAACGCTGTGCCGTGTGTAAACCGTCTTGATTTTGCACTGCTTTGCCGCAAGCCTTGCCGACATACTGGCATGAGTATGCACCACATCCGGCTTAAGGCGCTTAAACAAACGCCTGAGCTCCGATACCGCCTTAAAATCCAAGGATTTTTCGGCAAGATTATCGAGCTCAAATACCTTAACCTTGCAGTTTTCGACCTCGGGCTTTAAAAGACTTCCTCTCGGCAGAACAACACAAACCTCAAATTTTTCACGGTCAAAGTTTTTAAGAAAGGTCAGTATGCACTTCCCGGCACCGCCGATATTGGAATCGGACGATACCTCAACAACCTTTATCATAGAGCCGATCCCTCCTTTTTCTCACGGTTTGCAATATACACACACGCCCTGCCCATGGCAATGACACACCAGAACACAAGCATAACTCTGTAGTTATAGAAGCAGTTATCGAACATTCCCTGAAGCAGAAATCCGCAAACCCCTGCACTCAAAGCGGTCATAAGCGTTGACAGCGTGCTGCCCTTGCCCCCTGCCTGATAGCCGACCGTTATATGCCGCAAAAACAGCACTGCGATTATCAGAAATACTGCGATTCCGGTGATGCCCGACTCTACAAGTATTTGCAAAAACAAATTGTGCGAGTGCGGTGCCACAACCCCGTTATAGGAATAAAACGGATAAACCGCCGTAAACGCCTGCTGTCCCATGCCTATTCCCGAGAGCCAAAAATCCTTCATCATGGCAAGTGTACCGAGCCATATATACACCCGGTACGAGGTGGAGGAATCCTCCATATCCCCTATGCTTGAAAAACGGTTAATAATGCTCTCGGGCAAAATCATCGGCAAAACGGGAAGGGCGATAAGAGCCAAGCCCCACAGTTTTCCCGCCGCAAAGGTTATAAACACGGCAGCGGCAGCCAAAAGTCCCAGCCAGCACCCGCGCGAAAACGTCAAAACCATTGCACCGAGCATTACAACGGAGATTGCCGCATAGCAAACCTTTGCCGGTACACCCTTTGCCGTCCACATAAGTCCGATTGCCGCAGGCAGTACAAGGAGTATATACTCACCTAAAACATTAGGATTCCCGAGGGTTGAATATATACGCATCTTTATATCCGTGAACATTGCCTCGTCCACCCATGCCTGAGCTGTGTCCCAGCCGAAAACATACTGCGCTAACCCGTAGAGGCATACCAAAAGTCCCGACAGAACGAACGCCGTCAAAAGGTTTTTAAGCTGACGCTTCTCCGTCACGGTGTTTATTACCACAAAATACATTGTCATAAACACAAAGTAAATCGCCCAGATGCTTATACTCTTAATCGGCGTGAACGATGTCACTCCCGACACAGCATATATACCGAGAAATATTATGAGGAAAAATCCTATTCCGTCAAGCTTAAACTTAAACCCCTCAGTGCGCACCGCAAACAGAGCAAGCGAAAATATGCAAAGGAGCGCAAGCCCAACATCCGCCATTGTCGGTGCAAGAGGAGCCGCCGCCACCAAGGCAAACACGCCGACAAGCGGATGTCTGACAATCAGAATCACCGCCGCCGCACCGACTATTGCCAAGGGCGTAAGAAGAATATGAAACGCTCCGCCCAAAGCCCCCGCCGCCACGCCGCAGGCAGCCGCAAGAATGAGCCTTGCGCCGCCCTCGGGGCTCTCATTGTCAAACCAATCAAAATCCGGAGAAATGTCAAGCAAAGTACATCCGAGCCGAACCAATGCCGAACCCTTGAAATACCTTGTGATGCTTACATTAAATATCGAAAGAACAGCGCAAACCGCCGCCAATGTCCAAATTACATATCCTACCGCCTGTCCCGTGCACAGCCTTGCCACGGCAACACCTGCGGCGGCAGACAGACCGAGGATTCCAATAAATCTAAGGTTCAGCGCAAGCAGATTGTCGATATACACCCTGCACAGGTTAAGCAACGCACTCCGCTCTGCCGCAGAGGACAGGCTTCTGCCGAACCGCCTCTGAATCCACTCCAAAAACGTAAACGGCGCACGGATTATTCGCCCTGCTGCTGTCTTTTCGAGGGCATCCTCGTCGGTGTGAAGCACGCGGAACCAATTTGCAATGCGGCTTTCGCGCCACGCCGAAGAAATTTTATCGTAAATCCCTTTGAGCAGTCGGTATACTCCGCTCCCTTTTATTATGTTCCATATAAACAGCCATGCCGCCTCAAAGCAGCCTATTCTGTCATTCATTCTTATCCTCTCCTTAAAATAACGGAACCGTACGGATTCGCCTTCGGCTTATGATACAAAACGCCTTTTAAGCTTCGAAGCCATGGCGCGCACACCGCTTATGTTCAAAGCATATGCCGCCGCAAAATATACCAAAGCCGCAGGCAGCGCACATACGCACAGCCGTATAAGCGTCATAACCGTGCCGCCCCCGAAGCGAACGGCAAATATATCAACACTGCGTGCCGCAGCGTAAGCCGCAGCCCCGCAAATCACAATCTTTACTATATCCGAGACAAGTGCCGCCGTAACAGTGCCGGCTCTCCTTTTGTTTATCATAAACAAAAGGCAAATTGCCATAACGTTTGAGCTGACCGCCGCCGCAAGGGCAAGCCCTCCGACACCCATATCCAGCACCCCGGCAAGCAGAGCCGCTGCCGCAAAGTTTACGGCTATTCCGATAATCGACGTAACCATAGGTGTCCGCCCGTCCGACAGGGCGTAAAAGCTCTTGTTCAACACCTCGCATATTGCATAGCCTATCATTCCGAAGGAGTAAAAGAACAATGCTCCGCCGGTTATCGCAGTGTTCTCGGCGGTGAACTCGCCCCTCTCGAACACAACGCTGATGATAGGCCTTGACAGTGACAGAAACAGCGAACACACCAAGCCTATGATAACGGTTATACCTCCGACTGAAATTCTCGTCATTTCGGCAAAGCCTTCCTTATTCTCCTCACCGCTCAGTCTTGACAGCTTCGGAAAAATAAAGTTGGTGATAGCATACGCAAATACGCCTACCATTATTATATATATCTTGTTTGCCCAGTTGAGCGCAGACACGGCACCGTCACCCATTTTTGAGCCGAATGCCATGTTTATCACATTGCAGAGCGGCTGAACCCATGAGCTGATTAAAACAGGCAGGGCGATAAGTGCCGCCTCACGTATACCGCTGTCCTTTAGGTCAAAGCGGAATTTATATCTCATCCCGAATTTTATCAGATGCGGAAGCTGCACAGCAAGCTGCATCGCCCACGCAATAAGCATTGATACGGCAACGCCGTACAAGCCCAGTCTGTCACCGAATATCAAGAGGTACAGTATCATTATGCCGTTGGACACAACGCTGATAAGTGACGGAATCGTAAATTCCCCGAAGGACTGCAAAACGCCTACGGCAATATACGCCGTTGCAGTGAATACTATCGACGGAAATAAAATTCTAAGCAGGGCTGCGGTTTGTTCAACCTTTCCCGGGATATCCGCATACCCCGGAACCATAAGCCTAACCAGCGGCTCGGCAAATATCATACCCAACGCAGCCGCCGCGGCCGCAATAATCCCCACAACGGTGGTAAAATTATCCGCAAATTTCTTTGCCTCATCAATTCCCGATTTCTCTATGCACTTATTAAATATAGGAACAAAAGTAGATAATATGGCAACACCGAGCACCATATCAAAAAACAAAAGCGGAATCTGAGTCGCGGTATTAATCATATCCGACTCCATACTCTGACCGTAAAGCCTTGCCACCAAAGTCTCCCGAAGCAGCCCCATCACCTTTGCAAGCATAATGATAACCGCCATAAGACTTATGGTCTTAGCCGCCTTGCCGCTGTTCTTTTTTTCAGACATACTTATATACCGACCCTCCTGCCAATCCTTTGTCAGTTCTGATTACAATTATACAAGCTTAAGTATACATCAAAATTCCCGAAATGTAAAGGGCTGACATGATAAAGTTACAAAAATTTAAAGAATACACAAATCGGATATAAATATCTAATGGTTTTTTATACTATCACCATAAGCAAATAATACATGAACAGTCAAATCAGGAATGACTTGTTCCTGTTAAAAGATAAGCCATTCCTGTTTTATCATATTATATATTGCGTATCTTACCTGCCCTTTATGATTGGGGAAAGGGGCTTATAGATAAAGAAGGTTATCACCGACAGAACCGCACCTTTCACCAGGTTAAAGGGGGTTATGGTCGTCAGTATCAGGTTCATTTTAACCTCAAAGGATGCGCCCTGCATATAAAGCGGCAGAAGTATGAAATAGTTGGCAAGCATACCCATAACAGTCATTGTTATAACCGCACAGCACAGGCCGATAACGGCACCCTTACGGGTTTTGGATCTGTTATATATAAGCCCTGCCGTCAGAACAAATGTCCCGTTTATTAAGAAGTTCGCAAGCTCGCCCACAAATCCGGTTGTTGTCATTGAGCATTTAAGCAGATTTTTTATAAGCTCGATGACCACTCCGGTCACCGGACCCATGGCAAATGTTCCGATAATTGCCGGCAGATCCGAAAATTCAATTTCCAGAAATCCGCCAACCTTAAACGGCAAAACCGTTCCGAGAAGCTGAAGCAAAAACGCCGCCGCAGACAGCACCCCGATAACGGCGAGGCGCCTTACTGTAATTTTTGATGTATTCATAACACCATCTCCTTATAAAAAATATGTAATATAAAAAACCCCTGAAAATTCAGGGGTTTATATACTGAAATTAAAGCAATGCAATATATGCACGCACTTCTCTCATCCGGACTGTAACTGTCGGCTTTGGAATTTCACCAAATCAGCTTAACGCTCGCGGGCTATACCGCCGGTACGGAATTTCACCGATCCCTGAAGTTTTCATATTAAATTCTATATTAAATTCTATATTAAATTAAATTTTATAGTAAATTCTGTGCACTCATTAAATTTATATGCCGAGCCGCCTTAAAGCCAAGTAAGGCAAATCAATGAGCCGAACCCTTTTCGGGTGTTCCGTAGACGCTTGATGTCATCTTTTCCTTGTTTATAACCTCACCGTTCTTTTTAACGATACGGTTCAGATAATATGCGCCGCCGCTTGCATATCTCTCCAGCTCAACGCTGACCTTATCGGGATTATATCCCAATATCTCAAAAGCAAGCGTACCTCCGTTCGCAGAGGCATTGATTTTTATCGGATAACCGGTCGAGTTGCGAAGCCGCAAATCCAACACTCCCTGAGCGATGGTCGCATCCATTCCGGGCGGTATGTATCCCACCGGAAGCGAATGATTATGTCTCTCGAGTATTTCGAGATTTGCATAAAGTGCCGCCGCATACAGTGTAGACGAGGGCTGGCATATACCGCCGCCGAGGCCGCTTTCAACCTTATTCCCGACATACACCGGCGCTGCCATATATCCGTTCGCCGAGGTTCTCGGAAGTATCGTCTTATCATACGAAAATTCTTCATCGGGCATAAGCTCAATGCCGTTAATCCTTGACGCTGCAAGCCTTACATTATTGGCTCTCGCCGCCGAGCTGCCGCCGTAATTCGTGGTATATGCACCGAGCTTTTCGCTGTACAGTGCAGCTTTAAGCTTCTCCGCCGTGTTTTCCGGCTGTGTGACGGTAACGGGAAGTGTAACCATGTTATCGGGTGCCGTCTCAAGACTTTTGAGCGCGGCGTCCACCTCCTCACGGCCAACCGTGCATTTCGGCTTTCCGTCATGAACAACGACTTTTCCGTCCTCCGCCTTTTCATAATACGCATTCTCCGCATCGGAGGTCAGCCATTTATAGAATACGTCCGGGTCGAGCTTCTCCGGCACAACCCTCTCCGGCTTCAGCTCAACAGTTCCCGGCTGCATGGCACAAAGCTGAGCTTCAACCTCATTCATCGCAGTATCACGGTTTGCCTTAAGTCCGTTCACCGGGCCTATAATGGTAACCGAATCGGCGTTTATGGTGAAGGTATGACCCACAGGCTCAAGCTCATGCTTCGCCGTTACCTCGTTGAAGGCTGCGGCAAGCTTTTCCTCGTCAAAGCTCATGGCGGGCATAACAACTGTCCTGCCAAAAAGCCTCGCCGCAAAGGTAAAGGTCTTTTGCAGAAGATTTCCTTCCTTTCCGGAGCTTATCGCACGGCGCACCGTTTCGGCGTTGTCAAAGCTTATATTAAGCTCCTCGGTCTTAACCTCAAGAACACTGTCCTCACAGATAAGCTTAAAGTCTTTTCCGTTCAGCTTATCCGGGGTGTAGGTTTGAGCGAGATATTCCGAGATTTCACCCTCGGACATACCGCTGACCATGCAATCCGCAATATAAGTATTCGGATATATCCCATTGTAATTATTTGCCGTTACGCATACCGCAGCAAGGACAGCGATGATCACTGCAAAAAAAACCGTAAATCCGAGAACGGCCGGGTGTCCGTTCTTTACTTTTTTATGCTTCGGCTCGGTCTTGTGCGGTTTTTTTTTCTCTTCACTTACCCGGACCTTTTCAGGCATCCTTGTTGGCATATGCAAATCTCTCCCCAATAAACAGTTCTGTTTTACGTCAATAATTATGTTACATATATTTTATAACACAAAATCAGATAAAATGCAATAGCTTTTGACAAAATTTTATCCATATAAGCAATAAAATTGCATACGCCGTATTTTAAAAATTTATTTTCCGAGCAAACTATGTACAAACTGCTTTGCCGTTCTGCCGGAAAAGCCGTTATAATTTATCTGCCACGTCAGTGCCGCACTGCGAACCTCGTCGGTCATCTCAACACCGTTCCTCGTCAGCAAATCCTCGACTATTTTTAAATACTCCGTCTGTGTCGGTGTAAGGAAGCTCAAGTTTATACCAAAGCGTGCCGAGAGTGATTTGCGCTCCTGTATACCCTCGTTTCTGTGAACCTCGTCGCCGCCGTAGCCCTCTCTCTCGCTCCATGTTTCCTTTATCAGACCTCGGCGATTTGAGGTGGCGTAAATCAAAATATTGCTCCCTCTCGCCTCCGCCTGACCGTCGAGAGCCGACTTTAAAATCTTATAGCTCATATCTCCCGGCTCAAATGACAAATCATCTATAAAAACAATATATTTGAGAACATTGTTTTTTATGCAGCGAAATACGTCGGAAAGGTCGGAGAGGTCGGATTTATTAAGCTCAATCAACCGCAGGCCTCTGTCCTTAAACATATTAAGACACGCCTTGACGCAGGACGACTTTCCCGTGCCGGAGCTTCCGGTGAGAAGTACATCGTTCGCCGGTTTTCCGAGGACAAAGCTCTCTGTGTTGGCAATAAGCACCTCTTTCTGATGCTCAAGGCCGGTAAGCTCCGCAAAGGATATCTCATCGGGATGTACGATACCGCAAAGCCTTCCGCTCTCCCACTTCAATGCGGAATAAGCCGACGAGCTGCCCGTGCCGAAGCTGTCCGCATGAGCCAATACCGCTCCGCCGAGAGCCTCGTTGGATTCACATTCCATCATTGCCTCGAGAGATGCCACATAACCGCTGAGTCCGTTCTCGACCGGCGGAACGGTAATTGACGAAAGCTGCGGAAGTCCCTCACTCCGAAACAGCTCCTCCCAGCCGTAATTTAAAAGCTCGTTATATATAACCTTCATGTCATGGCGCATAAAGTCACGCAGGTTTGAAATGTCCGCAAGGTTTTCGCCCTCCAGCATCTGCCGCAGAACATATTCACCTAAAATATTTCTGTCGGTCAGGCGCCGAGGCGCAAACTCTATTAATCCGCGTACGGCACGGCAGTAGTCCTCCTCGCACCTGTCTCTTTTGAATTTCAGCAGTGCCGATATCGTCTCGTCACTGTTGATATGGTCAAAGATAAATAAGTTAAGCATTGATAAGTCACCTCGTATTAAATTCTGCGGTCTGCCGCAGTGTAAATCAATCATTAATCATTAATCATTAATAAGCGAAAGTGCAAGGCGTGCGTTTTCCATGGCAAGACTTGCGGCACCGTCCGACACCTTTGCAAGCTCTGCGGTAATTTCGCTTCGGTTTTGCATTATATCATCTATATATCGGCAAAGGGTCAGCGGATTCAGCCCGTCCGCCGGGATCCGAAAATCCTGACCCATATATTCCATAATGGAATCCACCTTCGGGTCGTAGGAAATACCTATAACCGGCGTTTTGCACTTTGCCGCATAAATCAATGTGTGAAGCCGCATTGCAAGCACCAGCTCCGCACCTCTTACTATACCGAGCATCTGCGCAGGCGGCAGACATTCGTCGATAATGCATGAACCGTTCTTCATTGCCGCAGCGCACGCCGCCGTTATCTTCCCGTCCCGAGCCGGCTGCATCTGTATAAACACGCAGTTGAGGTTATACCTGTCCTTGGCGTAATCCGCCGCCTGTGCAACTGCGGCACAGAAGTCCCGTCCGGCGGTTTTCCACGGACGAACGGCAATAACGCAATACGGGTCGTCTCTCCCTGCGCCGTGCCTTTCAAGATACGCCGAAACCTCCTCCTCTCCCGCCGGGAAAAGATTAAACGCCGGGTCCGCCGTCACAATAGTTTTCGGAACATTCACTCCGAACTTTTTCAACTCCTCGTACGAGGACGGCTCGCGCAGAGTTATTAAGTCAACCCTATCAAGCGTCCTTTTAACTCTTTTATAGTTGGCACGGTTATTCACCGGGCCGATACCGTTTGCATAGAGCATTACCTTTTTCCCAAACAGCTTTGCAAGCTTTATAACCGCCAGATAATATGTCAGGGACTTATCCGAGGTCACGTCCTGTATAAGGCTTCCTCCGCCGCTGATCAAAAGCCTTGTGCGGAAAAGCCTGAGCGCCACACTCAGCAGATTAAATCTGTGAACCGAGTCAACTCCGTACATCTCCGAGGTAACTGTCGGCGTCTTTGACAGGGTCACTATTCTAAGCTCCGGCCTTATCGTTTTAAGCTCTCTTATTATGGCATACAGTATGGAATCGTCACCGCTGTTACCGAAGCCGTAATATCCCGATATAACCACATCGGAGGCAAGCGACCTCCTTCGCAGGGGGTTATTTACAAGATATCTCTCTATCGTGTCAAATTCGCTGTCGGTCACCTCGTTTATTCGGCTGTGCTTAATGCATGATACATACATCTTTATGGCATCGCCTGCCATGACCGACATGGAATAATACTCTCCGACGGTATTCCTCGCCGTCTCTCCGAGCCGCACTCTCTCCTCCGGCGGAGCGGTCAGAAGCGTCAGTATATCCGTCTTAAGCCGCTCCGTCTCCGTAGGCTCACAGCCTCGGCAGCAGAAGTTTGTATCTATCGAAACCTTAAGCTTGTCCTCGTCAAATATGCCGATATAGCCCTCGTTCCCGGCGATAATCGCAGGTTTTCTGCACGCCATTGCTTCAAGCGCAGCACGGCTCACGCCTATGAATATATCCCCTGAGGCGGTAAACTTGTTTATATCGGTACGGCTTCCCGTTGTAATAATAAGTCGTCTGCCGACCCTTTCGTTTACCCTTTCCGCCTCGGTGCGGACGGACTCGAAATCGTTTCCGCCGCCCACAATCACTATTTCAAGATTTTCGATTTTTTCGGCAATATCCTCCGCAGCTTCAATCAGCTTATGCGCAGCAAGGCTTCGGTCGGTGTCCATTCGGCTCACATACACAATGCGAACCGCATCCTCTCTGAATGAAAACTCCCGTGCAATATCGGAATAGTCCGTTCTGTCCGAAAACTTTTCGAGGTCGATTCCGTTTATCGTCACACGAATATTTTCCGGATCAATACCATAATTATCAACGAGATACGTTTTTATATCATCGCTGACGGCCAAAGACCTCTCGCCCCACCGTGTCAGCAGATTATACGGGAAGCGTGTGTTAAACACCCAGTGCGCCGTTGTAACAAATCTGAAGTGATAACGCCTGTGCAAAATCGAACACAAAAACGCCGGTATCCGTGCGTGAGCGTGAACGATGTCGAACTTCTGCTCGAAGATGAGCTTTTTCAGAAGCTTATACGCCTTCAGCATACAAGCCGGGTTCTTGCTGTGGAACGGGATTTTCACATGAGGAATCCCCGCCTCGGCAAGCTCTGCCTCGTAGGCTCCGCCGTTGGACGCCACAGTGACCTCGATTCCAAGTCGTGACAGTGCCTTGGACAGCTCAACTATATGGGTTTCGGCGCCGCCGATATCTAACTGCATGGTTGTCATCAGTACACGCATAGAAATTCTCCTTTTATTTTCATGAATACAGCCGTTTGCAAAACTCTGAAAAGCCAGATTCTACGCGGCTTTTTATAAATAAATATTTAATACTTTTTCTCCGTAATAAAATCTGAAATAATTTTTTCTTTGCAGTTGGGCTTGGCAACTGTATGGGCATAGGGCAATTATTCATTAAAAATTATTTCGGATTTTATGATGTTATCCACAAATTCTAAATTTTTATTTTTACAATCACAATTTCATGAATATGACATATATTTTATACCACTTGTGCGTGAGTGTCAAGGCACAGAAAAGAACTTTAAATATTTTTGTTGCAAATTTACAAGAAATATGTTATTCTAAACATAAATAAGATAATATTTTAAAACACGCACTTAAGCTATGCTTAAATTTATTCGGAAAGGATGAGGAATATAATGAAGCTTTCGGAGGTTAAAGAACTGTTGAACGCCGAGGTCTACGCCGGCGCTGACCGCCTTGACACGGAGGTATGCGAGGCCTGCGGCAGCGATTTGATGAGCGATGTCCTTGCATTTGTCAAGGATCGTGCACTGCTGCTTACCGGACTTCAGAACCTTCAGGTATTGAGAACCGCGGAAATGATGGATATTGAGGTTGTCGTCTTTGTACGGGGTAAGGTCCCCACGCAGGATATTATCGACTTTGCCGCTGCACATAAAATGGTTATCATGACGACCGAGCTGCCGATGTACGTCTCCTGCGGAATATTGTATTCAAACGGACTTCAAAGCAGAAGGGCGGGAGTGCGGCTTGGATAACGCAATAAAGCTTCACTATAACGTAGACGGAGAGGATTTTACCCTTGCCGGCACAACCTCGGCAACGGTTAAAAAATATCTTAAAACCCTCGGTCTTCCGCCCGACGTTATCCGCCGCACCGCCATTGCCATGTATGAGGCGGAGATTAACATGGTTATTCATGCCGACGGCGGCGTGATAGACGTTGAAATCACTCCCGAAAAGATACATATAGTGCTGAAGGACAGAGGCCCCGGTATTCCGGATGTCGAAAAGGCAATGCAGGAGGGCTACTCCACCGCCTCAAACGAGATCAGGGAGCTGGGCTTCGGCGCAGGCATGGGTCTTCCGAATATAAAAACCTGCTCCGACGAGATGAAGGTTGATACCGTTATCGGCGAAGGCACAACTATGGATCTTGTTATCAATATCAAATAACCGCACCTGTACGAAACGGAGGGATGCTTTTTGTACAGCGAAAACTATTGGCATTCGGTTCGGCTTGAGCGCGATTTGTGCAAAGGCTGTACCAACTGTCTTAAGCAATGTCCGACGCAGGCAATCAGAATCCAGAAGGGAAAGGCGAAAATCCTAAAGGAGAGGTGCATTGACTGCGGAGAATGTATTCGTGTATGTCCGTACCATGCCAAGAAGGCTGTCACGGATAAATTTGATATACTGAACAATTACAAATATAAAATCGCCCTTGTTGCGCCGGCATTCTTCGGTCAGTTTTCCAAAACCGAGGACTGCGACCTGGTGCTTACCGCACTTCTCGGTCTGGGCTTTGACGATGTGTATGAGGTTGCACGGGGTGCTCAGGCAATAAGTGCCAAAACCCGTGAGCTATTGAGCTGCGGCGAGCTGATAAAGCCTGCAATTTCCTCGGCATGCCCTGCGGTCACACGGCTCATTGCCGTCAGATTTCCGAATCTGATACCAAACATCATTCCGCTCCGCTCACCCATGGAGCTTGCGGCGGACGCCGCACGGCGTGATGCCGTTGAAAAAACAGGCCTTTCCCCGAAGGATATAGGCATCATCTTCATCAGCCCGTGTGCGGCAAAGGCAACCGCAATACGCGATGAGCGCCTTGTTAAAAACACCAACGTAGACGGGATCATTTCCTTCCGCGACACCTGCCTTGAGCTGGCGCAGAAGATAGGCGGCATCAGTGAGATAAAGCATCTCAGCCACGCAGGGAGCCTCGGAACCATGTGGGCGACCGGCGGCGGAGAAGCGCGCGCCACACAAGCACCGCGCCGTGTTGCCGTAGACGGTATTCATAATGTAATTCAGCTTCTTGAGGACATAGAGGACGACAAGCTGTGCGACGTTGACTATGTAGAGGCCTTAGCGTGCCCGGGCGGCTGTGTGGGCGGCCCTTTGACCTCCGAAAACAGCTTTGTTGCACGGTCAAAAATCAGCCGAATCTGCAAGGCGATGGATGCCGAGACCGAGATGATTGACAGCTCCGTCGACCGTATGTGGGACGCAAGCCCGGTATACCGCCCTGTTATGAAGCTTGACGAGGACCTTGGCATCGCCATGCAAATGGCAATGAAAATAGAAGAAATTGCCGAGTCGCTTCCCGGCTTGGACTGCGGCTCCTGCGGTTCACCGAGCTGCCGCGCCCTTGCGGAGGATATTGTCCGAGGCCACGCAAGCGTAGAGGATTGCATTTTTAAGCTTCGCGAAAGATACGAGCAGCTCAGCGGTCAAAAGCCCGCCGACAGCAATAACGAGCCCGACTGAAATTAAGTCAGCCTAAAAAAATCAAATACAAAGGAAGTGAATTATTAATGAAGGTATCGGATATAAAAGAAAAACTCAATTTGACCTGCGCTGCAGGCGAAGGCGGCCTCGACAGAGAGCTTGAGGGCTGCTATATCGGTGATTTAATGAGCCTCGCCATGACCGGGGTGCACGAGGATATGGTGTGGATTACCATTCAAACGAACATAAACGTCACCGCCGTGGCATCACTTGCCGATGCAGCGTGCGTAGTAATCGCCGACCGTGCCGTTCCCGATGAAGCAACGGTAAAAAAGGCGAACGAGCTGGAGCTTCCGCTTCTGACCACCGAAATGACGGCATATGAAACGGCAAAGGCTCTTGCCGCACTGGGCATTTAAGCTATGAAAGCGTATTACGATTTACATATACACTCCGCCCTCTCCCCCTGCGGCGACAATGACATGACTCCGAATAACATCGTTAATATGTCGATGATTAAAGGTCTTGACGTCATCGCCCTGACCGACCACAATTCCTGTGCCAATGTCCGCGCCGCAATGGCTGCGGCGGAGGGGAAGCTTCTGGTTATTCCCGGAATGGAGATCGAAACCTCCGAGGAGGTGCATATGGTGGCACTGTTTCCGAATGCGGACACCGCCGAGGAGATGGAGCGCATACTCCGTGCCTCCGCTCCCGAAATCAAAAACCGTCCCGAAATCTTCGGAAACCAATATATAATGGATAAAAACGACGAAATCGTCGGTGAGGAGGAACGTATGCTCGTTACCGCATCGGGTATGGATATCTTCTCGGTTGTCGATTCCGTATCAAAGCTGGGCGGCGTCGCATATCCTGCACACATAGACCGTTCAAGCTACAGTATACTGTCAAACCTGGGATTTATCCCTCCCGAGCTCAAAATCGGCACGGTTGAAATAACCGAGAAAAGCCGAGATAAAATGGAGCTTGACTATAACAAGCTTTATAACATAGTCACAAGCTCCGATGCCCACTATCTTTGGGATATTGCCGAAAAGGGCAGGTATTTTGAGCTTGATGAGCTGTCCGCTGCCGGGATAATCGAAAGGCTGAAATAACAATAATGCTGCATTTGCGGGTTAACCGCAATTGCAGCAATTTTTATTATTAAACTCCTCTGCCGTCGCCCAGGTCAAGGCTTCGTATCCTATTCCGAACAGGCAGAATACACGAGGGCGAAACGGACAGCTCATCGATTCCCATTCTCAAGAACCGCTCGGTAAGCTCCAAATCCGCTCCCAGCTCGCCGCAGATGCCCACCCACTTATTTTCCGCATGTGCATTTTTGCACACAAGCTCTATCATTCGCATCACCGCCTCATGGTGCGGATCAAAAAATTCCTCAAGATTTTGATTTTGACGGTCTATCGCCATTGTGTACTGAGACAGGTCATTTGTGCCGATACTGAAGAAGTCAACCTCCTTCGCCAAAAGGTCGGAGATCATTACGGCGGCAGGCGTTTCAATCATTATTCCCTCCTCCGTCTCGCCGAGGGGGATTCCCTCAGCAGTCAGTTCGGCACGGACGCCTGCGGAAATCTCCTTTATTTTCCGCACCTCGCCGACCGAGGTAATCATTGGATACATGATTGCAATTTTCCCATAGTGCGATGCACGACATAGCGCACGAAGCTGTGTTCGAAATATTTCGGGGCGCTTCAAGCAAAGCCGTATGGCGCGAAGCCCGAGTGCCGGGTTTTCCTCCTTCCCCAGATTAAAGTAATCCGCCTGCTTATCGGCGCCGATATCGAGTGTTCGGACAATAACCCTCTTGCCGCTCATGCTCTCCGCCGCTTTTTTGTAGATTCGGAACTGTTCCTCCTCTGTGGGATAGGTCACGCTCTCCATATATATAAATTCGCTTCTGAAAAGTCCGATACCGCCCGCATCATTCTGCTTTGCATATGCCAGATCCTTTATATTCCCTATATTGGCATAGAGCATAACCGATTTTCCGTCTTTGGTAATATTCTCTTTACCCTTAAGCTTTTGCAGCAGGCTGTGCTTCTTCTTCTCCTCTGAAAGCCGACACTCTGCCTCACGCAGACATTCATCGCTCGGCTCTATATACATCACTCCGTTAAATCCGTCAACAACCGCAGTCTTGCCCTCCAGGTTGTCGCTTATGTCAAGCTTTACACCTATAAGTGCCGGAATGTTCATGGTACGTGCCAGAATCGCCGTATGTGAATTGGTTGAACCGTGAACCGTCACAAAAGCCAGCACAAGGCTTTTGTCAAGCTGTACCGTTTCGCTGGGCGTAAGATCGTCGGCAAGAATAATCTGCGGCTCGCCGCCCATAAAAATACGTCCGTCGGAATTTGTCAGAATACCGATGATTCGCTCCGAAATGTCCTTCACGTCCGCCGCTCGTTCCTTCATATAAGCATCGTCCATTGCCGAAAACATTTCGGCAAAGTTGTCCGCCGTAACCGCCGCGGCATATTCCGCATTAACCGTCTGATCGGAGATAATACTGTGCACCGCCTCTATATAATCATCGTCATCAAGCATCATCCTGTGTATCTCAAAGATAGCCGCATTCGTTTCTCCGACCTCAGCCACCGCCCTGCCGTACAGCTCTGCAAGCTGTTCCTTGGCATTTGTGCGTGCCGCTTCAAAGCGTGCTATCTCCTCCTCCGCACTTTTCGGTCTGCGCTGCGTAATCAGGCGTTCCTTCTTTTTAATGATGTGTATTTTACCTACGGCAATACCTCCGTACACGCTTTTTCCCTTATAAGTCTGCATCCGAAACCGTCCTTTCGACAAAGCTTATCTGCATAAATTACATAGTCAAGTGCCGGATTTAAGGTGACTGTATAAATCAGCGGCAGAAACGTGAAATTCCCACTTGCATATGTATTTTAACCTGATTATACGGATTATATCCGTACTTATCCCAAAATATCTCGGTATTCAAGGACGACGTAAATCATTTAGTCATATTTTTCAAATATCGCAGCTGTTTTCCGTCTGCCGAATTTTCAACCATACAGGTATTATATGCGGTATCCGTCAATATTTTGTCTGATTTACCAATTGTGTTTTTTTTAGCTTTATGATACTATATATCTATAAAAATGCATTTTTGAAAGGCGGCTGATATAAATGCCTGTTATAATAAATTACGGTGCCGGGAATCTGCTCTCGGTCAAAAAAGCCTGCGAATTTATAGGGGAGAGTGCTGTCATAAGCTGCGACCCCGATGAAATTCTTGCGGCGGACAAGGTCATACTTCCCGGTGTGGGTGCCTTTGGCGACTGTATGTCCGCACTGTCGCAAGCAAATCTTGTCGATACCATCCGCAAGGTAACCGCCTCCGGTACGCCGTTTCTCGGGATTTGTCTCGGGCTTCAGCTTTTATTTGAGGCAAGTGAAGAAAGCCCCGGCGCAAGCGGACTCGGGATATTTAAAGGACGCTGCGTGAAAATTCCAAAAGCGGAGGGACTTAAGATTCCGCATATCGGCTGGAATTCCCTTTCGCTTTCGCAGCATTCGCCGCTGTTTGAAGGAGTAGACGACGGTGCCTATGTGTACTTTGTACATTCATATTATATGCAGCCGGAGGATCCTTCCATAGTTACCGCCTTCTGCAACTACTCTGCACAGATGCCTGTGGCACTCAGCTGCGGCAACGTTCACGCAGTTCAGTTCCACCCCGAAAAGAGCGGTAACACGGGACTTAAAATACTTAAAAATTTTTTGAACACGGAGGGTGGTAAGTGATGCTTGCAAAGAGAATAATCCCCTGCCTGGACGTTAACTGCGGCAGGGTCGTAAAGGGTGTTAATTTTGTAAATCTTCGTGATGCCGGCGACCCTGTTGAGGTTGCAAAAATATACAATGCCGCCGGTGCGGACGAGCTTGTGTTTCTGGATATAACCGCCACACATGAAGGACGGGGAACCGTTGCGGAAATGGTAAGGCGTGTTGCCGAAACCATATTTATCCCCTTCACCGTCGGCGGCGGAATAAGCACGGTTGAGCACTTTCGTGAGCTTTTGTGCGAAGGTGCCGACAAGATATCCGTTAACTCCTCCGCAATCAGAAATCCCCGTCTTATCGCCGATGCAGCCGACAAGTTCGGCAGTCAGTGCGTGGTTGTTGCAATTGATGCAAAACGCCGCAGCGACGGAAGCGGCTGGAACGTATATGTAAACGGCGGAAGAATAGACACCGGTCTGGACGCCCTGACCTGGGCAAGGCTCGCCGACCGACTCGGTGCAGGCGAGATCCTTCTTACATCTATGGACTGTGACGGCACAAAGTCGGGCTATGACATTGAGCTGACCCGTGCCGTATCCGATGCCGTATCTATCCCCGTTATCGCCTCAGGCGGTGCCGGAACCATGGAGCACTTCAAGGAGGCTCTGACCGACGGTGGTGCCGATGCCGCCCTTGCCGCATCACTGTTTCACTTCCGTGAAATAGAAATTCCAAATTTAAAAAGCTATCTGTCCGAAAACGGCGTTCCGGTCAGACAGGCGGAATAATTCAAAGCTCAAAAATGCCCGTATCCGATACATCCTCTTTGTTACCGAGGGGAATTGTATCGAATACGGGCGTTTTCGTGACCAAAAATCATCTCTTTCAAAATTCTCCGTGATTTTGAAAGGCAAGTTTATATCCTGTTTGCGTTAAAATGCTCGGTAAGCCTATGGTTACACTCAGTTTTCGTCATAGATATTTTCGCCGTATTTTATGTAAAGAATAGCATCAGCAAGATTCTCCTCAACCTCATACTCAGGCGGAGCATACTCTATTACCTCTCTGAACTGGTCAGGCAGGTTCTCCTGAGGAATAATAATTTCTATGGTTGTTCCCGAGTTTGTCGGAACGCTGCATATCCTGCCTTTCATGTCGACAGCACATGCCTTCGCCGCATATAAGCCCATACCGCCGAGAACCATACCCGAATCATCCATTCTGAGCATAGAGCGGTCTAAGCTTCTCTCTTCGGCAAATATCCTCTTTCTTACCGAGGACGGAATTCCGTTTCCGTTATCTTTTACAGCTACCACAAAATTATTATCCCGAAGCTCTGCCTTAATATCCACACACTTTTCACGGTGTCTGTTATGCACAATCGCATTTGAAATGATGTTATACATAATAACGCTCATGCGCCGAACGTCAAATACCACACGACGGCAGCTTTTATCGCAAGACAGGTTTATGTTCGTATTCCTGCTGTTTAAAAGCATGGTAGTGTGCTTTACAATCGCTGTTAAAAATCTCTCAGCATTATATTCGGCAAGATTTAGCGAATTCGCAATATCATCCTTGCAGAAAACCTCGATAACATTGTTTACCGTAACATGGTACTTGTACATATAATACCTTATCTTCTGTATGCTCTGAAGCTCATCTGCCGAAAGATTTCCGTTGTATTCTATATACTGAACATGTGGAAGAACGGCGGCCGCAAGCTTATCCGAAAGGTGCTTTATATACCGTGCCGAAGTAAACTCGGCATCTTCCTTTCCGTCACTCTCCGAACTTATCTTTCCATTATTTTTCATTGTTGTAAACCCCCATGTGTTTTTAATGTCAGTCTGAAATTGTCAACAGCTGTGCCTCAAGGCTGTCTACTTTCTTTTCCTCCTCAGCGGTAAGCTCCCTCGTTCTCAGGCTTCTGATAACCGCCTTTGCATCATCCAACATTCCGTTATCAATCAGATCTTGAGCATCACGAATATTATTCTCTATCTCACGTCTGTCGCTTTGCGGCGTACGGTCGGAAGTATCCGTCTGCTTCGCTGTATCGCTCTGTCCTCCGTCCTTTTCGCCGTCTGACGCTTCACCGCTCTCGCTGCCGCTTTTTTCATCCGCCGCCTCGCCGTCCTCGGCTTCATTGGCCTTTTCATCTGCCGTTGCCGCCGGAATATCCGCTATTGACGGCGCCGGAGATGCCTCTCTTTCCTTTTTTCCGCACGACACGGCTGTCATAATCAATAAACAAAGAATAACTATACACAATCTCTTCATAATAATCTCCATTCCGCCGAAGGCATAACGTGATACGAGCTTTACCGTTAAATACCTGCCGCCGGCTTTTATTCCTTCTTCTTATATATTGTATTCCAAATCCGATAAAAAATCAAGATAAATTTTAAAAACTTACAAAAAGTGTTAATATTTTAAATCGGAGCAACGCAGAGCGATGCTTGAAATGTAACCCGTCTTAGAGATATGGTACATCTGCACTTAGACTATATCCCTTCTATTTTGAAACCGCCTCCGCCGATTGCTTTAAGCTCCGTCTCAAAAAAGCCGCGCATTGCCTCGGTCAGGTACAGCGTATCGTGCGTCCCTCCCGTTTCATAGCTGCTGTGCATTGAAAGCTGTGCCGCTCCGATATCAACGGTATTGATCGAAACCTTTTCGCTTGCAATATTCCCCAGGGTTGAGCCGCCGGCAATATCGCTCCTGTTAACGTATTCTTGATACGGAATACCGGCTGTATTCAGAATTTTCTTGAATATTGCCGCCGAAACACCGTCTGTGGTATACCTCTGATTTGCATTGTGCTTAATGACCACACCGCCGTTCATATGCGGGCGGTTGATCGGATCAGCCTTTTCGGGATGATTCGGATGTACCGCATGTCCGTTATCCGCCGAGATCATCATACTGTCTGCAAGCATACGGTAAAGCTCGTCGCCGCTCACCCCCAGAGCGGCACTCGCTCTCTCGATTACGTCACGCAGGAAGGTTGATCTTGCCCCCTGCTTTGTGCCGCTTCCCACTTCCTCATTATCAAACACCGCCATTACCTGAACCGCATCTGTGGCTCTGCATTCAAGCAGGGCACTCAGCGCAGCGTATACGCATTGCAAATCATCAATACGCGGTGCGGAGAAATATTCGCTGTCGGCACCCCATATTGTGCCGCGCTGTCTGTTGTACAAAAACAAATCAAAGCCGAGAATACTTTTTTCATCAACCTCCGCCCGCTCCGCAAGCTCTTTCATACAGCGTTCGGCTGCGGCGGCGTCTCCTATTATCGGAAGCATATCCGTCTGCGGATTGGGCGAAAAGCCTTTATTTGTATCCGGGTTCATGTGAATGGCAAGACTCGGAATCACACAGTAATCTCTGCCCATATCCGTAAGGCGAGTCTCTATTCCGTTTTCCGTTTCGCAGATCAGCCGTCCGGCAATTGACAGCGGCCTGTCAAGCCATGTATAAAGTGCCATTCCTCCGTATTTTTCCACATTCAGCCTTGTGTACAACCCTCCGGTGCTGTCGGCAAAGCCGGGCTTTAGCTTAAACGCAGGCGAATCACAGTGCACCGCACAAATCATAAACCCCCGCGGCTTGGGCGAATTTACCTTAAATGCGATAACGGACGAAAGATTGCGCGTAACGTAGTATTTTCCGCCTGCCTCTATCTCCCATTTTTCACTCTCAAAAAGCTCGGTATAACCACGCTCCTTCAGACAGGAAGTAATATTCGCCGCCGCATGAAATGCTTCGGGGCTGCTGTCCGCAAAGCTTATCATATTCAAGGCTGCACTTAGGTATTCTTCACTTGTGTACTTATTATTCATATTTATCGCATCCTTAAATTATATTTATCGCATCCTTAAATTGCATATTTATTGAATCATTAAAATGCATATTTATTGAATATAATATCACATTTTTCATATTATGTAAAGATTATATTTCGTTATGTAAGGATTATATTTTGCCAAAGCTAAAAACCGCTTTTGAAACATAAAAATTTTTCTTTTACAATTTCGTAACGGCTATTGACAAAGTAATAAAATTCTATATAATGTTAGTTGACTCAATGCCGACGCACCCTATGCGGCGGTAAATATTAATTACAATAAGTGTCAGAGGTGATATGCTATGTCAAAAACACCCAAAAACAAAAATCAAACCATTAACAAAACCAAACACGGAAAAAATCAAATTCCCGACTATGAACGCTTGTTTCAAGACGGCGCCGAGCAGGAGCACGGCGGTAAGGCGAGCGCAATCCCCAAGCTTCTGCTTAAGCAGAACTGCGGAAAGCTGCTCGTGTCCGCATTGCTGAACGTTGTAAAGGCATCGCCCACCTGGGCAATACCGCTGGTAACAGCCGAAGTCATTAATATCATAACCGAACACGGAGAGAACGCCGTCAGACAGCTTATCCTATACGGCGCAATACTTTTTGTGCTGCTGGTACAGAACATACCGACCCACGTACTATATTCGCGATACACGGACAAGATGCTGAGAACCATCGGCGCAGGGCTCAGAAACACCCTGATACGCAAGCTTCAGCACCTGTCGCTCACATACCACAAGGAAATCGAAAGCGGCCGTCTGCAGTCCAAATTTCTGCGTGACATCGAAGCCATAGAATTTCTGAACACCCATGTTGCAAAAAGCGTTATACCGAGTATAACAAGCATCATTGTATCAATTGTGATCGCTGCCACAAAAAGCGGTACGGTTACTGCGTTTTTCGCAGTGGTAATACCGATCAACGTCTTTGTGATCTATATGTTTCGGAACACTATGCACGACACAAACAGAAAGTTCCGCAAAGAAACCGAAAATATCTCGGCAAAGGTGTCGAATATGTTGGATATGATACCCGTAACCAAGGCTCACGGCCTTGAAAACGAGGAGATAGCTCAGCTTGAGGAAAAGATTCGCACTCTTCGCGAGAAGGGACTTCTGCTTGATAAAGCAAACGCCTACTTCGGCTCGGTCAGCTGGGTTGTCAGTCAGCTAATGAGTGCGATCTGCCTGTTTTTTACTGCTTATCTCGCATATAACGGTAAAATCCAGGTCGGTGATGTGGTTATGTATCAATCGTATTTTAACAGCATTTCATCGGGACTTCAGGGGCTTATCAACCTTTATCCCGAGCTCACCAAAGGTATGGAGTCGATTCGCTCCGTATCCGAGATCGTGCTGTCCAACGAGGTTGAAAATAACTCGGGTAAGATACGTCTGCGCTACGTTCACGGAACAGTCAACTTTGACAATGTATGCTATCGTTACCCGAACAGCAGCGAGGACACAATAAAGGACTTTACCCTTGCCGTTGAGCCGGGAGAATGTATCGCCTTTGTCGGTGCGTCCGGCTCGGGTAAGTCAACGATAATGAACATGATTATCGGCTTTATGATGCCGACCTCCGGGCAGCTTCGGATAGACGGAAAGCCCATAGAGGCGCTGAACCTCAGCGACTACCGCCACTTTATTTCGGTAGTGCCGCAGAGCAGTCTGCTGTTCACCGGGACAATACGCGAAAACATCACCTACGGACTGACCGATGTCAGTGACGAGGAATTAAACCGCGTCGTGCACCTTGCCAACATAGACGAATTCACAGATGAGCTTCCCAACGGCCTCGACACCGAGGTTGCGGAAAGCGGCTCAAACCTATCGGGCGGTCAGAAACAGAGAATTTCCATCGCTCGTGCACTGATCCGTGACCCGAAGATTCTTATCCTCGATGAAGCGACATCGGCATTGGATAACATCTCAGAGTACCATGTACAAAAGGCAATAAATCATCTGACCAAGGGCAGAACAACCTTTATCGTTGCACACCGCCTTTCCACGATCAGAAATGCCGACCGCATTGTCGTTATGGACGAGGGCCGCTGTGTTGAAATGGGGACCTTTGACGAGCTTATGAAAAAGAAAGGTAAGTTCTTTGAGCTTAAAACCCTGAACGATATGACCGCAAACGCAGTTGAAGAAATGGGCATAGATTAGCAGCGTCACGCTGCCCTATTGCCGCTCTGACTGTATCGGTATGATTTTCCGTAGGTGCCGGGGCGGCAGCACTTGTGCAGAATTTGATATAGTCAAACTGCGTAACGCTGCAGCGGCACTTACATATAATTTTATACAGCAAAATCGGACGGGGCAACCCCGTCCGATTTGATTATTCCGATTTTGAAGGACACGATACCTCTACAAGCTTCTCAATCATATGATGAAGAAGGTCAACCTCCTCGGTATCCGCCGCCTTGTAATATACCTCCTTGCCCTCTCTGCGGCTTACAATAAGGCCGCTTGCCTTAAGCTGACGCAGGTGGTGCGAAACCGCAGGGCTGCTCATATCCACAAGGGCGGAGATGTTCAGAACACACTCCTCATAGTGGCATAAAAGCCAGAAGATGCGTATGCGGCTTGTATCACAAAGCTGCTTGAAGGTATTTGCTATAACCTGAAAATCATCTGTCTCCGGAACTCTCTCCAACCGGACATGACTGTGCGGTTCCGAGCTGTGCGGCAGTCGTATTTCCGACATAGTAACCTCCGTTCCGCCGCCCTGCATCGGCACAAATTAATTAAATTTCTCTTATCCGCAGGGCAAGAAATGATAAGAGATTATTACGCCCATGTGTGTTTCCGATGGCTATGCCTCGGAAAATTCAGCACGGGCAATTAAATCTGTTTTAATGTATTAGCCCAAATATCAAATACAAAAATCTCACTTATTCTCCATGCTGAAAATCGTAACCTGTCCTGCCTTTACACGGCTTATAAAATCTCTTTCATCGGAAATAGGCGTTTCAGTCGATATTCCCGCCAGCTTAACCTGCTTGCTGCCGAGGTGGTTATCACTTCCCGCAGTTTTGCAGAAGCCGTATTCATCGGCATACAGCATAGCCATTTTGTTCTCTCTGTCTATTCTGTTGGCATTCAGCACCTCAAGTCCATCCACACATGACGGATAAAGACGAACATGGTCAATATAAAAATCCTCTCTGAACGGATGAGCCTGAATCACCAATGCACCGTTCTCTCTTAAATACGGAAGCTCCTTGCTCTTTTCCATCTCCATTATCTCAGGATGGTTCAAAAACCACTCCTTATCTAAGCCGTAAACCAAAAAGTCAGTACCCCTGTACGACAGCTCTGCGCCGCAAAAAACCTTTAAGCCTATTTCGGTGCCGATCCTCACCCCCTCCTCATAGTCGGAAAAATAATACTCTATCTTCTCCGCATATGACAGCGAGCGATCTACATTTATGTTTCCGTCGAGAAAGTGGTTGGTGATAAACACCCCGTCATATCCAAGGCTTTTGTAAAACTCCAGTACCTCCCGCACCTCTGCCTTGGCGCACCCGCTTACCGGATATGTGTGCAAATGAGTTTCATACTTATACATTATGTCCTTCGCTTCCTTTGATTTAATTTTTCAAAGTATCCTTATCTCAATCCGCTTCGGCACCTATCACTATGCGCCTATGCGAAAAAACAAACAATTCAGATATCAATGCGCCGAAGGTGCTTTACTCGTAAAACGTTGGCAGCGACAGCGAAACGTCGCGAACGTGTTTACAAGTGAGCAGTTGAGCCGAGCATGCCCTTTTGCGAAAAAGGAGGAACGACGGCGCATGTGACTGATTTTTCTGTAAAGAAAAATCGGAACGAAGCCAAGTCCGTTCCGATGTGGAGCTGCCCAGCGGATTTGAACCGCCGACCTCTTCCTTACCAAGGAAGTGCTCTACCGACTGAGCTAGGGCAGCATATAAATGGTGACCCATCGGAGATTCGAACTCCGGACACCTTGATTAAAAGTCAAGTGCTCTGCCAACTGAGCTAATGGGTCATATTCAATTTCTGCATCGACCGGCGAGCAGACATAAATCCTATCCGCTTTAGCAGCTTGAGTACCGCAGCACTTTTAATCAGCTGATAAAAAGAATGGCTGGGCTGGCAGGATTCGAACCTACGAATGCAACAGTCAAAGTGTTGTGTCTTACCGCTTGACGACAGCCCAATATTCTGTTTGGGGTGGGTAAAGGGAATTGAACCCTTGACCTCCAGAGCCACAATCTGGCGCTCTAGCCAACTGAGCTATACCCACCATAGTTTGGCGCGCCTGAAGGGACTTGAACCCCTGGCCCACTGCTTAGAAGGCAGTTGCTCTATCCAGCTGAGCTACAGGCGCAGATGTAAAATAAGGCTGTACCGCTTAGCGGCAAAAAAAATAAATGGAGCGGGTGATGGGAATCGAACCCACGCAATCAGCTTGGAAGGCTGAGATTCTACCATTGAACTACACCCGCCCGTTTCACACGACCTTATTATTATATCAGCTTTTTTTACATTTGTCAAGTATTTTTTTAAAATTTATATATTAAATCGCAAAATAAATGATTATGCCGTATTTCACGCTCCGTATTTGACGAGCACTGCGCATAAACGCAACCCCGTCACAGAGCGCATAACGGCTCAAAGACCGCCGCGGAGCGACCGTTAAATGCGCATCCCCGGCGGTCGGCTTTAAGCCGAAGTATATCAGTCGCAGTCGCAGCCGCAATCACAGCCGCAGTCGCACTCGTCAAAGTTGAGCTCGATTTCCGCACCGCATTCGGGACATACAAACTCTCCGCTTGCAAGCTCATCGAGATCGTCCTCGGTGAAATCGATTTCCGCGCCGCACTTGTCACACACGAGAGTGTATACATCGTCATCCTCGTCATCGCCGAAAACATTCTCGCCGATTATATCGATAACCTCCTCCATCTCGTCAAGCTTATCCGCAACAAATGCCTGCTCGTCGTCTATCGCCTCAAGAGCCTCTGCCATCTCCGAGATAAGCTTCAGCATCTCATCTATAAGCTTGCCCTCCGGCTTCTCGGTATCAAGCTTAAGCCCATCCGCAAGCCCCGTAAGATATGAGGCACGATTTGTAAGTTCTGACATATTCTTCTCCTTCCGACGGATTTCCGTCTTATATAATTATAATATTATTCTCCGTTTTGCGCAAATTATACTCTCGCCATATACTCGCCGGTACGGGTATCGATACGAATTGTATCACCCTCGTTGACGAACATGGGAACGGTAATGGTCGCACCGCTCTCAACCGTTGCGGGCTTGGTAACGTTGGTTGCCGTGTTGCCCTTAACGCCCGGCTCCGTCTCGGTGACCTTAAGCTCTACAAACGTGGGCGGCTCAATGGCAAAGACGTTGCCCTTATACGACAGTATTTTAACCGACATATTCTCCATAACAAACTTCATTGCATCGCCAAGCTGGTCTGCACTGAGCGGAGTCTGCTCATAGGTTTCGTTATCCATAAAGTAATACAGGCCGCCGTCCTCATAGAGATACTCCATTTCCTTTCTGTCTATGCGCGCCTGCTCAACCTTCTCGGTCGGGTTAAAGGTACGCTCTACAACGGCACCCGTCATTACGTTCTTCATCTTTGTTCTGACAAACGCAGCTCCCTTTCCCGGCTTTACATGCTGGAACTCAACTACCTGATATACGTTTCCTTCAAACTCAAACGTGAGTCCGTTTCTAAAATCACCTGCTGTTATCATCGGTGAAACCTCCTTAAAAATATTCATAAGTTCTTATTGTACTATTTTATACCATAATCCGAAAAAAAGCAAGGATTTTTTTGATTGACCTTTAATAAAGAATGTGATATACTCATTTTTGTGAAAAACATACAATAAAATTAAGGCTGTTTTTCCGGAATGGAGATTATTATGAGTAAAACCGTTACGGTAATAGGCGGCGGTGCCGCCGGAATGATAGCGGCAGGCACTGCTGCCGAGGCGGGACACTATGTCAGGCTTATCGAGCAAAACAAGATTTTGGGCAAAAAGCTTCTGATTACCGGTAAGGGTCGCTGCAACCTGACCAACGCCTGCGACGATGTTGAAACCCTGCTTAAAAACGTGGTGACCAACCGCCGATTTTTATACAGTGCATTTTACGGCTTTGACAATTTTCAAACCATGGCTTTTTTTGAAGCTCAAGGTCTTAAGCTTAAGACAGAGCGCGGCGGCAGAGTCTTCCCCGTATCCGATAAAAGTGCCGATGTTTCCGCCGCTCTGCGCAGATACATGAGTAATGGCGGCGTTGAAATTATCCGTGACCGTGCGGATGATATCCGTGCCGAGGGCGGCAGAGTTTCCGGCGTGATGTGTCAAAAGCACGGCTTTATCCCGTCCGACTCCGTAATCCTTGCCACCGGCGGCATTTCATATCCCGTCACAGGCTCCACCGGTGACGGCTACACCTTTGCGGAAAACCTCGGGCACACGATTACGCCTCTGCGCCCCTCTCTTGTGCCGCTGACCGTTGCCGAGGATTGGCTCTCTCCGCTCTCCGGACTGTCACTGAAAAATATTTCGATAACGGTCAAAAACAGCAGCGGCAAGACGGTATACACCGACTTCGGCGAAATGATGCTTGCACACTTCGGCCTGACCGGTCCCGTTATACTGAGTGCGTCAGCGCATTTGAAGGATATGGACAATGAAAAATACACCCTTCATCTTGATTTAAAGCCTGCCCTGTCGGCGGAAAAGCTCAACGAGAGAATCCTCCGTGATTTCTCGCAGAACATGAACAAGGATCTGATTAACGCCCTCGATGCGCTGCTGCCGAAGGCACTGATTCCCGTTGTCGTATCCCTCTGCGATATTGAACCGCACAAAAAAATCAACTCCGTAACCTTGGCGGAGCGCGCAAGGCTTACGGAGCTTATCAAGAATATCGAATTTAATATAACGGGCTTCTGCCCTCCCGAGCAGGCGATCATCACCTCGGGCGGCGTTTCGGTCAAGGAGATAAATCCGTCCACCATGGAATCAAAGCTCGTCCGCGGTCTGTTCTTCGCCGGGGAGATAATTGACGTTGATGCTCTGACCGGCGGCTTTAACCTACAGATAGCGTTTTCTACGGGCAGACTTGCGGGCATTAGCTGCTGACCGCCTTCTGTATTTAAGCTTTAAATTTGTATACAGAGTGGACTCCAGCACACAGAAGATAATCGAAAACAAGTAGGTTATCCCTGCGGTAATCCAGAACCTTGTCATAACGCTCTCTACGTCCGCCTCCTTTAAGTAGTAGGTGACAACGGTGATCACAAGGCAATGGATTAGGTATATCTCGTAGGATGCCCCGGCAATACTCATCAGAAAACCCCTGCCCATCTTTTCGAGATTGGTGGTCAGGTGACATATATAAATATAAAATCCGAATATGGCGAATATGCAGAACAGTACCACCAGCAGCGGCTCGAGGCTGTACTTCGACACGCCGCAGAGTCTCAGATACGACAGAATACAATGCGCCACGGAAAATATAAGCCACCCTGTAAAGATTATCGGTGCCGCCGATTTTATACGTTCACTCAGGCTGTCGTAGTTCATTCCTATATACATTCCGCATATCCAGAACACAAGATATGACGTAAAGCTCTTGTTGGTATAGGCAGACAGGCTCTGCAGATTCTCCGCCGACGCACCAAACCCGTGAAGGGGATTTTCAAAGGGCAGTCTTATGCCACCTGCCCATTCCATGACCGCCGCCGCTGCCTGAGGAAAATACATCCGTGACAGCACGGTAAGAATCAGCGATATCGCAAAAATTACAATAATCCCCACATTCGATTTCAACCTGCCCACAAGCCGCCACAGCGGCATGAGCAGATAAAACTGCACTATCAGTATTACAAAATAAAACTGCGCCGAGATATTACCCGACCATATATAGCCGCCGAGGGTTGACAATTTAAAGCTTCCGTATTCATCCAGCTTCAGCCCAAAGACAAATACGAGGTAATATATGCAAACCGTTATCGCATACGGAACGTAAACCTTCAAAAATCTGCCGAGCAGAAATTTAAAATAATTGAATTTTCTGTCGCTGTACTTGTAAAAAAGCTTTATCGCACTGGTGAATATAAATCCGGGCACAGCAAAGCTTATCAGCCTTGTCAGTGTCGAAAATATCACAGATGCCGCACTCCACTTGGTAAACACATCCACACCCTCGGAAAGAAGGTGGATGGTTATTACAAACATACATATAAAAAATTCGTAAACCGAAATCTCGGTTATCTTTCTTTTTACCGCGCTCATGTAATACTCCGTCCTCCGAATATCTGAAATTCATTTTCGTTCTGAAATTCATTTTCGTTCCGAAATTTATTTTCGTTTCTTTATTTTAACGCATTTTCCGCTTTGTGTCAACCGAAAAACATATATTTGAGGTTTTTGTAAATTTTGTTTGCAAATTAATATAAAATATGTTATCATGATATTATATATTTTGATGCTGTACGCAAAATTACAGGAGGCGAAAACTTGTGAAAAAAGAAGTTAAATCCGGCGAAGCCTCGCCCAAGCATTCCGGCTTCAAGCGCTATCGCCGCAATAATCTGAGCCGCAAAGGCGGCCTTGCCACAACAATTGTATATTACGTCCTGACTGCGGTGGTAATCGCCGCTCTTGTCCGTCAGGCAGTGATTGGCAGCTACGAAAACTGCTTCACCTGCGCTTTGACCCTGGTGCTGTTCCTCATTCCGAACTTTATCGAAACAAAGCTTAAAATCACCCTGCCGCAAACCTTAGAGGTAATCATAATTCTGTTTATCTTCGGTGCCGAAATACTCGGAGAGCTGAACGCCTTCTATATAAAATTTCCGTGGTGGGACGATATGCTCCACACCATGAACGGCTTCCTTATGGCGGCGGTAGGCTTTTCAATGGTTGATATATTAAACAAAAATGACAGATTCAGGTTCAATCTCTCACCTCTGTTTATCGCTGTTGTTTCCTTTTGCTTTTCAATGACAATCGGCGTACTTTGGGAATTCTTTGAATTTTCCGCCGACAGGCTTTTAATGATGGATATGCAGAAGGACACCGTTGTAAGCTCAATCTACAGCGTACTTCTGAACGGCAGCGGCGCAAATTCCGCAGTGAAAATCAGCGGCATAGAAGATATTTTGCTTCAAGGTCGGAATCTCACGGTAAACGGCGTCCCTGTCGGCGGCGAATATTCCGCTGACATCGGCGGCTTTCTCGATATCGGTCTGTACGATACCATGAACGATTTGTTTGTAAACTTTATCGGCGCGGTAGTCTTCGCCGTATTCGGCTTTTTCTATGTTAAAAACCGCGGAAAGGGTCACACCTTTATCGAAAAATTTATTCCGCACAGACTTCGCAGCTCTGAAGACAGTGATTAACTTTTCATGTTAATCAATTCCGAAGAATTTGAAAACATAGCTTAGAAAACATAGCTTATACATTTACAGTTGAAGGGAGCAATTATATATGAAACTTGTACTGCTGACCGCTCTCGGCGTGGGCGGCGCAACTGCGGCGGGAGCCGTGATAGGATTTTTATTCAAGAAAATATCTCACAGATTTTCCGACATCGTACTGTCGTTTGCAGCAGGTGTTATGCTTGCCGCAGCGGTTTTGGGGCTTGTTCTTCCGTCACTTGAATACGGCGGTAAATACGGTGTACTTATTACCGTTGTCGGCATATTCACGGGAGCAATATGCCTTAACCTTATCGACAAGCTGGTGCCTCACCTTCACCGTCTGATCGGCAGCGACACAGAAGTGCATCACAATGCAAATTTGAACCGTGTCCTCTTGTTTGTAACAGCCATAGCAATACATAACCTCCCCGAGGGCATTGCCGCAGGGGTCGGCTTCGGCTCGGGTGACACCTCGCAGGCACTTATAATCGCCGGAGGAATTGCCCTTCAGAACATTCCCGAGGGCATGGTGATTATTGCGCCCATGCTCGCAGCCGGAGTGTCCCCCGGAAAGACGTTCGTTTGTGCATTGTTCACCGGCCTTATCGAGGTTATCGGAACCCTCCTCGGCTATCGGATCGTCAGCATCGCCTCTGCGATACTGCCTTTTGCCCTTGCCTTTGCCGGCGGCACAATGCTTTATGTCATAAGCGATGAAATGATTCCCGAGACTCATGCCCACGGCAGCGAACGAGGAGCAACCTATGCGCTCCTTGCAGGCTTTTGTCTTATGCTTATATTCGATGTCTTGCTCGGCTGAGCATAAGTCTGCGTATGCTGCCAATATGCTCCGCCCGAATCACCCCTCGTCAAAAAAATTTATTTTTCCGGTTGACGAGGTGAGTGTTTTGTGTTATAATAATCAAGCCATGTTAAATCGGGGTGTTAGCGGTGCCTTGTAACCCTCAATCCGCTACAGAGGGGATGAAAACTTGCCTGAGGGCCAGAGATGTCCGGTCTGCCCCTGTATAAGTGGTGTTGACGGTTTGGTCTTACGCAATCGGAACCCGTGAACCTCGTCAGGGCGGGAACGCAGCAGCG
>CACXES010000122.1 GCA_902766745.1 uncultured Ruminococcus sp. | reverse complement strand
GTATCCTGCCGTACGGAAAAAGCCAATTATATTATTAACAATTGTTTAGAAGATTATTCTATTTACACGGTTTGCGCAACACTCCCAGTAAGAACGCTATACATGTTTTCGATTACGCCCCCTTCCGTTTTATTCCCTGTTTTCCGTCACAACAATATCGCTTCCGAATACATTATGTATAACAACATCGCCTATATGAACCGGCAGTGTTACAACACCTTTGTTTATTATATTCATACATTCGTAAATATTTGCTTTCGGTATCGGAGTTTTTGTTTTTACCGGAATAACCGTTCCGTCCGAACAGCGCATTGTAGATGTAACGGTTCGCATAGGATTTGTACATTCTGCCTCTGCATATTCCGCACCACGTTTGCAGGTGTTTCCCGTCACTCCCAAAACCTTGCCGTTTTCGTCAAGCTCCACTTTTAACGCACAGCCCTTAGGGCATATAATACAGGTTAATTCTCTTACTGCCATATCAAAGAACCTCCAATCCTATGCTTAATTTTTCCGCATTTTCAAGCTGCTGTTCCTTTAGCGTTATGCACTGCATTTCACCGGGGGCGACCTTAGGCTTTCTTGTTTTAAATATTACCTCATCGCCGCTGTATACCTTTATCTCCGCATTTTCATATACGTTCGCAACTCTGAAAAATACCTTTGTGTCCTTTTTCTCCGTTATTCTCTGCGGTACGGTATATCTGACTTTTCCGTCCGTGTCAATCGGAATATCAACTTCGTTTTTCAATTCGCCATTTATGTAAAGAGCGGCATTCTTTCCGGCAATTTCCGCCTCCTCCGAAACATAGTCCACAAGGTCATGAACGTGCAGAACGTTTCCGCAGGCAAAAACTCCCGGTATCGATGTTTCTCTGCTTTGGGTTACGCTTGCACCGTTTGTAATCTTGTTAATGTCAATACCTGCGGATTTTGTAAGTTCATTTTCGGGAATAAGACCTACCGATAACAGCAATGTATCGCATTCGATAAACTGCCTTGTTTCTTCAATCGGCTTTCCTTTGTCGTCGACCTTTGCAATCGTTACGCCCTCGACACGTTTTTTGCCGTGTATCTTTACAACCGTATGACTTAAAAGCAGAGGGATATTAAAGTCGTTCAGGCACTGCTCAATGTTTCTCGCAAGCCCGCCCGAATACGGCATAAGCTCACATACCGCCTTTACCTCCGCTCCCTCAAGCGACATTCTTCTTGCCATGATAAGACCTATATCGCCCGAACCTAATATTACAACCTTTTTCCCCGGCATAAAGCCTTTCATATTTACAAGCTTTTGCGCCGTTCCGGCACTGTACACGCCTGCCGGACGAGTTCCCGATATATTCAATGCGCCTCTTGAACGTTCACGGCAGCCCATTGCAAGAATTACCGCCTTTGCCTGTATCCTAAATATGCCGTCAGTCGGATTTGCAGCTGTTATTACCTTATCTTCGGAAATATCAAGCACCATTGTATTTAGCTTAAACGGAATACTGAGTTCACGCACACGTTCCTCATACCTCCACGCATATTCGGGGCCTGTAAGTTCTTCGCCGAAACGATGAAGTCCGAAACCGTTATGTATACACTGCTGCAATATTCCGCCAAGCCTTTCATCACGTTCCAAAATCAATATATCCCTTATACCGTTTTCATAAGCGGCAATGGCTGCGCTCATTCCCGCAGGACCTCCGCCTATTATTACAAGCTCTGTCATATTCCCTGTTCCTCCTTTGTCTTTCCTGTCATAAGCTTGGAGCTGCCGCCGTTTTTTGTTATACTCTCATAAGGAACACCCAATTCCTCCGCAAGTATTCCCGTAATATACGGCATACAAAATCCGCCCTGACATCTACCCATCTGCGCTCTTGTTCTGCGTTTTACACCGTCAAGGTCACGAGCCGGAGGATTTGTTCTTATCGCTTCTCTTATTTCCCCCTCCGATACACCCTCGCAGCGGCATATAATTCTGCCGTATGTTCTGTCCTCGGCTATTATTCTGTTCTTCTCTGCAACGGACGCTTCTCTAAAATAATGTGCAGGTTTTCTTATAGGATTGTAGTTCTCGTTCTTTACAAGCTCCAATCCTTGATTATTTAGCATTTCAATTATATATTCCGCAATCGCCGGTGATGCGCTGAGTCCGGGGGATTCAATACCTGCGGCATTTATAAAATGCTCCTGCGGTGAATTTATTATAAAATCACCTGTATTCCCCACCGCTCTCAAACCGCAGAATGATGTTATTGTATCTCTTAAATTGATACCATTTGTTGTTTCCGTACAGCGTGTAAGCACATTTGAAAGACCGTCCGCTGTTGTTGAGGTATCGTTTTTATCTTCAACATCCTCCGCAGTGGGTCCGAGCAAGAGATTCCCGTCAACGGTAGGTGTTACAAGTATACCCTTGCCCATAGTCGACGGTGTTCTGAATATAGTATGCGAAACGACTCCGCCGCTTGTCTTGTCAAGCAGTATATATTCACCTCGTCTGGGATGTATCTTTATATCTGTCTCTCCTGCCATAGCCGCAACATCATCGGCATTAATTCCGGCGGCGTTTACAACATATTCAGCATTTATCCTATCTCCGTTTGATGAAATAATTTCAAATTCGGCTCCGATTTTATTTATTTCCGAAACCTCAAAATTAACCTTTAAATCAGCACCGTTATCCATAGCGTTGCCTATTGCGGCAATAGTTAGCTCATACGGACATATGATTGCGCCTGTAGGGGCGTTTAACGCACAAATGGCGTCCGGTGAAATGTTCGGCTCAAGCGTATGCAGTTCTTCACTGTCAAGAATCGAAAGCTCTCTGACTCCGTTTTTCACACCTCTGTCATGCAATTCCTCAATCCTCTTTTTGTCCTCATCGCTAAAGCCCACAACAAGAGAACCGTTTCTCTTATATTTTACACCGAGCTCCTTTGCTGTCCGCTCCATCATCTCCGAGCCTTTGACGTTCAGCTTTGCTTTAAGCGTTCCCGGCTCAGCGTCAAAGCCGGCATGAACAATCGCCGAATTTGCCTTGCTTGCTCCCATTGCCACATCGTTTTCTTTTTCAAGAATGCAAATCTTCAGTTTGTAAGACGAAAGCGTTCTTGCAAGCATACCGCCAACCACTCCGCCGCCTATTATTGCAACATCATACATCATTACTGTTACTCCTTCAATAAAATATATATTTTAGAAAATCGTATTGTAGATTATTCCAATATGTTACTTGTTATATAGTCAACACCACATTCGACAAGCTTTTCTCCATACTCTGAATCATTGCACGTCCAACAATTTACTTCAATATTATTTTCTTTCAAGATTTGAATTATGTCTTTGTTGATATTGTGATATTCTATATCAAGGTCAAGCTTATGCTTTTTAAGATTTTCAAGTATTTCATTTGAAAACTCTACTGTGAGGTACTGAGCTTTCTGATTTGGACAAATCTTTCTTAAAGAAATTAGATTGTTAATATCAAATGATATGAATGTAGTATAAGCAAGATATTCATATGATTCGATTATTTCAACAATTTCTTTTATATCCTCATACACAAAACTGTTTTTCAGTTCAAGAACTGCGTGCTTATTATACTTTTTGCATATGCTGATATAATCGTCCAATAACGGAATAATCAAATCTCTTCTTCCTTGTTTTCCGTTAGTGTCATTAAGTGTTAATTCGCACAATTCCTTATAAGTTACCTCTTCAACAATCATGTCCTTGTTTGTCATTCTGCCGGTATTGTCATCATGAAATACTACATAAACACCATCGGTTGTTTTATGTACATCAGTTTCAATTCCCCAATAGCTTCTGTTTCCGGCAGCAACAAAGGCTGAGTTTGTGTTTTCTGTTTCAATTCCGCTTAACCCTCTGTGGGCAATTACTTTTACATCTTTTTTGCTAAATTTTACAGTATCCATTTTATCTTATTCCTTTCATAAAAGAACTATATGATTAACCGCTATCGAGATTTATCGTTCCGCATATCTCGAAAGAAATTATTTAATTTACTTTTAATAATTCTGCTTCAATTTTTTCAAAATCACTTGTATGAGGATACTCCGCCATATCGGGATGATGCCTGAATGCTTCTTTTGTGTTATCCTCATTCAAGGATATAGCAGCCAGCATACACCCGCTGCTCCTTATCTCCTCTATATTTTCATCCGAAAAATCTCCGGTATATACATAGCATTTTGCCGGATAATCCTTAACTGTTTTCAAAGCCTCTTTTGTATAATTTTGTTTTGTATCAATAAATCTTGCCTGTGGGTCTATTGAAAGAATTAAGTTAATAGCCTCCGCTCCGGCTCCGTTTGTTGCATAGACGGTACGTCCGCGCATACCTGTTTTAGCAACCAACCTTGCTACGTTTGCGGCGTTTTTAATACCTTCTTTCAAGTCAATGTTTATACACATTCCGCTGAAATATGCAAGATGCAGAGTTTCTTCAAGGGTTGGAATTCTGTTTTCTTCTATCCGTTCTTTGAGCAAGCTTATATTCTTAATATCCGAATAATCCGTTTCCGAAATCACTAATTTAACTTCATTGCCCGATTTATCATAACCTTTAACATCTTCGTCATGATTTACAATTAGGACTCCGTCCTTTGTCATTCTCGCATCTGTTTCTATCATATCCGCACCCTTTTTTGCAGCAAGCTCATATGCCGCCAAAGTGTTCGAGTGTAAATTTTCATCTACAAAGCCTTGATGTGCCGAAGTTATCCACGTTTTTTTAATCTTTCGCATTATTTCAATTCTCCTTTATAAGTTTATCACATAACTCCCGAATATTACTGAATATATAATCCGGGTGAATCTTATACTCCTCAATATCCTCTTTTGTTCCCTCACCGCTCAGTACAAATATCGTGCTTATTCCGGCATTTACTCCGCAGGCAATGTCGGTATATAGCCTGTCGCCCATAACCGCTGTTTCTGATTTATCAAAGCCTGTCATTTTCATTGCAAGCTCCGCCATGGCAGGTTCGGGCTTACCGATAAATTTCGGTCTTTTTCCCGTGGCTCTTGCAAGCATTTCGCTTACCGAACCGCAATCGGGCGCATAACCGTAGCGTGTGGGACATACCCAATCCGGATTTGTAGCAATATACGCAATATCCTCATTTAAAAGTATACATGCGTCTTCAAGCTTTTTATATGTAAGCTCCGTGTCATATCCCATACAAAGGCAATCAATATCTTCGGATAATTCATCTGTTATATTTAAACCCGATGAATTAAGCTGTTCCTTAAAAGACGTTGTTCCCAAAGCATATATCTTTTTATATTTACTTTTTTTCAAATACTCAACAGTTGCGTCCGTTGAAGTGAGAAAGTCCTTTCTGTCTGCATAAATTCCCATTGTGCCGAGCTTTTCAATATATTTATCCACGCTTTTTGATGAATTGTTTGTAAGGAAAACATATCTGCCTCCGATGCTCTTAACATATTCAAGAAAATCAATTGTTCCATCAAACAAATTATTATCAAGATATATTGTTCCGTCCATATCAAGCAAATAGAGCTTTATCTGTTTTAGCTTATCCATTAGAATTTAACCTCACATTCCGGTTTTATAAAACAGGCAATAGTACATCCAAAGCACCGAATACCTATCCTTTAAATCCTTTGCAAACCATTTCGCATTTTCAAGCTTTTTATTACCGTACATTTTCTCAAAATCGTTTATATCAAGTCCTATGCTTTTGAGGTATCCCTCTATTTCCTTACCCGTTGGAGCATCGGATAGTATTTTGCGAATATTGCTCCACTTCGCTTTATACACCGATATTTTATCCGTTTTATATACTCCCGCATTATCTTGCAGTGCAATAACACCGTCTGCAGCCGTGCCGTAAACAGAGCGTATTTCACTTTCCCATTCCGCACGGTCAAACTCCTGTGCCTGTTCGGGTACGTCAAGCTTTAGTATCTCCTCGCGCATACGGCAAGTATATACAGTTGAAAAAGCGACATCTGTCCCATGCATAAAGTACGGCTCATTATTCATAATTCCCACTATTTCAAAAAAATGCGATAGATGATGCTCACTGCCCGATGCCGGTCTTGAATTTCCCACATATGCCATAGCTATTCCGACTCCCAAAAGAGCCTCAGTAAGCCGCTTTATCGCCTGCTCGTCACGTTTTCGCAACAACGCACCGTCATTTTTGATGTTATTCACCATTTGCATTGTCAAATCATAAACGTATTTGCAAAAATATTCATTATTGACTTCTGCCGCCAATCTCCAGTCATTAAGGCACGAAAGCTTACCTATTATATCACCGTAACCCGACTGTATCATTTCCATCGGTGCATCTTTTAAAATATCGGTATCGGCAACTATTACTTGCGGCACATGAGCGTCATATGTCACCTTCATATTTCCCATAATCATCGCCGCACCTGCCGAGGCATAACCGTCCATCGACGGAGCGGTAGCCACTATGTAATACGGCAAGTTTCTTTTAAAGCTTACATATTTGCATAAATCTTGAATTACACCGGAGCCCACCCCCAATATTAAATCGGTTTTATCCGAAACAATATCGTTAAGCCGTCGGACAGCACTCTCGTTGGGTATCAACAATTCATCTTGAAACAACATGCTTGCCAAAAGCTTTTCTTTCAACAGATTCTCTACCTTTTTGCCGCATACCTTATATGTGTTTTTATCCGCAACGATAACAATGTTATTATATCCCGATGCCAAGTCATATATCTCATCTATTGCCCCTGATTTGATAACAACATTATCGATATTGCAAGTATGACTTTTCCCACAGCTGCAATCCCGTCCTTTTAACAGTTCTGAAATATTCATATTATATCTCCTTGTGAATATTATTGAATATTTTTAATTAATTCATATTGACATTATCAACGGATTCATTATATAATATAGTCATATAATATTGCAAGTAATAATCAGAATAAGACAAATAATCATATTTGATTTGCACATTGTTCAAAAATAATCATGGATAAGGGAATGTTCGTATGTTAAAAAGCGAAAGACAGGAAATGATTTTAGAAATTCTTCAAGAATGTAAATATACAACTGCACAGGCTCTTGCGGAAAGAACCTTTTCAAGCTACTCGAGTGTAAGGCGAGACCTTGAGGAGCTTGAGGATTCGGGACTTATAAACCGAAGCTACGGAAAGGTGGAGCTGGCAAACCGCAATTCGATTTTGATTTCATACCCTATAAGAATAAACAAAAATTCAGCACAGAAAAATATCATCGCAAAAAAAGCCGCCGCACTTATTAAGGAGGGCGATACTATATTTATTGATCCTTCCTCAAGCTGTTCCTTTTTTGCAAAGGAGTTGTTTCATATGAAGGGTATTACCGTAATCACCAATAATGTCGAGGTGCTGAGCTTTATGAGCCAAAGCAGCATAGATCTAATATGCAGCGGCGGACTCCAGACCTCACCTAACAGGTATGCCCTTGTCGGCCCGATAGCAGAGGAAACCTTCAGAAATATCCATGCGGACTGGGCGGTCTTTTCGGCGCGTTCTCTTACGGAGGACGGCCTGATTTACGATGTTCATTACAATGAAACAGCCCTCCGCAAGGTCATGCTCGAAAATGCCGAAAAAAAGATGTTTCTCTGTGACAGCTCAAAGTTTGGAACAAATTCTACATATTATCAGTGCAGCCTTGCCGACATTGATTATATGGTCTGTGACAGCAAGGAAGCAAAACAATACCAATATGAATACCCTAATTTAAAAATAATATGATTTATATCGACTGCTTTACTTGTAAATTCTCGCCCTTAAGTAAATCCTTTCATAGATAGGCAGCGGATTAGCCGCTACGTTAAAAAAGTGATTGATTTTTCGGTGAAAAAGTGGTATGATAGGGATGTTAATTATATACGTTAAAAAGTCTATTAATACTCAATAAAATGTGATATGTCTTTACAGAGAGGGATGGTACAATGAAGTTTACCGGAATTGACATAGGCGGCACAAAGTGTGCGGTGATTTCGGGAAGTGCCGAAACAGGGATTCGGGATAAAATTAAGTTTGCAACAACAAACGTGGACGAAACAATAGAAAATATCATTAAGACGGCGGAAAAGCTCGGCGTGTGCGATGCGATAGGCATAAGCTGCGGCGGACCGCTTGATTCAAAACGTGGTGTTATAATGTCGCCGCCGAATCTTCCGGGGTGGGATAATATCGAAATTGTCAGAATACTGGAGGAGAAATTTAAGGTTCCGGTCGGGATTCAGAATGACGCAAATGCCTGTGCCTTGGCGGAATGGAAATTCGGAGCCGGACAGGGGTGTCAAAATATGATTTTCCTGACCTTCGGCACGGGGATGGGTGCAGGACTTATTTTAAACGGCAGGCTGTATTCGGGTACAAACGATATGGCGGGCGAGGTCGGACATATGCGTATGGCTGACTTCGGCCCCGTAGGCTACGGCAAGGCAGGCTCCTTCGAAGGCTTCTGTTCGGGCGGAGGAATTGCAAAGCTCGGGAGAATTCTTGCAGAGGAAAAGCTTCAGCGAGGAGAATCCACTGCCTTCTGCAAGAGCCGTGATGAGCTTGAGAATATTACTGCGAAAAGTATTGCCGAATGTGCAAAGTGCGGAGATGCGGACGCAATAAGAGTTTATGATATTTGCGCGGAGAAGCTTGGCGCAGGATTGTCCGTATTGATAGATATATTAAATCCCGAAAAGATTGTGATAGGCAGTGTGTTTGAGCGCAGCGAGGAGCTTTTGAGGGATAAAATGGAGAGGGTTATAAAAGCGGAAACGCTGAGCTATGCCGGAGAGGTCTGCGAGATTGTGCCGGCGAAGCTCGGCGATTCAATCGGAGATTGGGCGGCAATCGCAGTAGCCGAAAACACTTTATGCGGCTGAAATATTTTACTTGGAGGTTAAGCTTATGAAAGAATTATTGGATAGATATCCGTGCCTTGTTGAATGCAGAGAGAGTATTGAAAAGGCACTTGAAATAATAATCAATACATATAAAAACGGCGGAAAGATACTGGTGTGCGGAAACGGAGGAAGTGCGGCAGACAGCGAGCATATTGTCGGTGAGCTTATGAAGGGCTTTATGAAAAAGCGAAATGTCACGGATGAGCGTATACCGGAGAGGATGAGAGATTGTCTGCAGGGGGCGCTGCCGGCAATATCGCTCCCGAGCCAATGTGCGGTTTTGTCTGCATTTATAAACGATGTTGAGCCTGAGATGATGTACGCACAGCTGGTTTTAGGCTATGCAAATGAAAATGATCTCGTTATCGGACTTTCGACCTCGGGCAATTCGAAAAATGTTGTAAATGCGGTAGAGCTTGCAAAGTGCTTAGGAGTAAAAACACTGTCGCTCACCGGCAGAAACGAGAGTAAGCTGTCGGAGCTTTCCGATGTTACGATTCGCGTACCGGAAACAGAAACCTATAAGGTACAGGAGCTTCACCTGCCGGTTTACCATTATTTATGCGCCGAAACAGAAAAGACTTTGTTTTAAAGAGAAGTCTGTTTTCGGATAATTCAAAATAATTGATACAATATGGTGAATAGATATGAAAATCACAGATTAAATTATCAGGAGTTGTTTCAATCTGCGTCTGACGAGCTTTAATGCAAGCAGCTTCGGACACCCCAATGTTGAAGAGGATAAGGCGATAGCAGACGAGCTGATTGCCAAGATTGACTCCATCAGAGATGTG